>NZ_JBMVFA010000008.1:0-141500 GCF_049543595.1 Kitasatospora sp. NPDC094028
GGTGCGGCGGCGAAGTGTTTCGCGTCGGACGTGGCGATGGAGGTGACCACGGACGCGGTGCAGTTGCTGGGTGGGTACGGGTACACCCGGGACTATCCGCTGGAGCGGATGATGCGGGACGCGAAGATCACGCAGATCTACGAGGGCACCAACCAGGTCCAGCGCATCGTGATGGCCCGCAACCTGCCGTAACGAGCCCACGGGCTGACGCCCCGGCGGCCGGACCGGACAACGGCCCGGCCGCCGGGGCCGATCCCGCCGGCCGCTGCCGCGGGCCGATGCCGCGCAGCGGTGTTAAGTTGCCGGGAATGAGCGAGAAGGAAGAGCAGGACCAGCCCATGAACGACGGGCCCTCGAAGCCGGCGATGCGCGAGGCGCTGGTGGCCGCGGCCTTCGAGCTCTTCCTGGAGCGCGGCTTCGAGCAGACGACCGTCGACGACATCGTCTCGCTCGCCGGCGTCGGCCGGCGCTCCTTCTTCCGCTACTTCCCGGCGAAGGAGGACGTGGTCTTCCCCGACCACGAGCGCAGCCTCGCCGAGATGACGGAGTTCCTCGAATCCGGCACCGGCGAGGAGGACCCGGTCAAGCACGCCTGCGACGCCGCCCGCCTGGTCCTGCGGATGTACGCCGAGCAGCCGTCCTTCTCCGTCCAGCGCTACCGCCTCACCCGCAAGGTGCCCGGCCTGCGGGCCTACGAGCTGTCGGTGGTCTGGCGCTACGAGCACACCCTCGCCGCCTACCTGCGCGGCCGCTTCGCCGACCGCCCGGACGGCCCGCTGCGCGCCGACGTGATCGCCGCCGCCGTGGTCTCCGCGCACAACCACGCCCTGCGCACCTGGCTGCGCTCGGGCGGCGAGAGCGACTGGGTGGCCGAGGTGGACGCGGCGATGGCCTTCGTCACCCAGACCTGGAGCGACCGCCCCGCCGAGCCGGCCGGCCCGGACGGCGGGGAGCCGGACGACGACGTGGTGGTGCTGGTCGCCAGCCGCCGCGCCCCGCTGTGGCGGATGGTCCAGGGCATCGAGAGCGCCCTCGACGACCCCCGGCGCCTCTAGCGGCTCCCGGCGCTCCGGCGACCCCGGCGGCCCGCGGCGGGTCCGGCCCTCGAACGGCTCCTCGACACGGGCGCGTTGCGCCCGTGTCAACCTCCTGTGTCGGTAAACCTCTTCGGGGGGACGGCAGGTGAACATCTCCCGATTCGGCCGTGCCGGCCGACCTCGGTGCGCGATAAACGGAGGGATCCCCCGCCCGGTCGGGCCGCCCCGGCCGACCGGCGCCCCGCTGCCCACCGGCCCCCGCCCACACCCGCTGACCCCGGAGGTCGTCACCGGGCCCCTCGGCTGAACCGCGGGGGCCCGCCCGACGTTGCGTCAAGGGGGCCTGGGCAGCGGGTTTGCCCTACCTGTCATGTTCTGGTCGGATGGTGACGAAACGGCTGGTGTGAGCCGGTTGTTGACGGACGAACAGAGTGCACGGCAACGATCCGCCGGGGCTCGGCGGGCCGAGAGGGGTGCCTCATCCGATGATATGATCACGGCGCTTGCCGGGGGGTGGGGCGGGTGCGAGACAACGAGATCGCAGGGACGGTCCGGGCGGTGAACCCGGCGCGGACGGTCCGCCGGTCACCCCAGTATTGACGGTAATTCAGCAGCTGGCCGCCAGTCTCCTGAAGTGAGTCCTATGACGCATTCCCTACAGAACCCAGTCCTCTGGGCTCTCCTCGTCGTCCTCCTCGGCGCGATCGCCGTCATTGTCCTCCAGCGCAGGGCGGCAGCGTCGACCCGGCAGGAGTTCGACGGGCTGAGAGCCCATTACGCCGCGTTGGAGAGCGACTTCTCGCAATCCGTCGAGGCGGCCCACGTGCGCGCCGACGAGGAGACCAAGACGGTCCTCAAGTCCGCGATGCGCACCCTCCAGGGCCTCGCCGCGGAGCAGCAGTTGGTCGTCTCCCGGCTGCAGAGCAAGTACGGTGACTCGATCATCCTGGAGGACCTCCTGGAAATCGACCACACGAACTCGCAGTTCGGCCGACGGGCCCAGTCCATCGCGGTGCTCTGCGACGGTTGGCTCGGACGCCAGCGCGAGGTGGCCTCGATCTACGACGTGGTCCGCAGTGCGCAGGGCCGCGTCCGGCACTTCCGGCGGGTGGAGATCCTCTCCCAGGTCGACTTCGGCATCACCAGCCGCGCCGTCGAACCGGTGGCGCTGGCACTCGCCGAACTGCTTGACAATGCTACCAGTTACTCCAGCCCCGACACGGTCGTGGAAATCAACATCCGCACCGTGCCGAAGGGCATTTGCATCGTCGTCGACGACGCCGGAATCGGCATGAACGACGAGGAGCGCGCCCGGGCGGAAAAGCTTCTGACGAGCGATCGGGTTTCCGGTGTCTCCGCGCTCGGAAATCCGCCGCAATTCGGTTTCGCGGTGGTCGGCGTCCTCTGCGAGCGGTTCGGCTTCGAGGTGTCCGTGGACTCCTCCTCGCCCTACGGCGGGGTCCGCGCGGTGCTCCTCCTGCCGCACGAACTCCTCACCGGGATGCCGGAGCTGAAGCCCGCGGCGGCGGCCCCGGCGGCCACCGTCGGCGGCACCGCCGAGTCGGCCTGGAACGCCTTCGACACCAGCTCGGCCGCGCCCGCGACCAGCGCGGACGGCCTGCCGAAGCGCCGCCGCAAGCGCCCGATGGCCGTGGTGCCGAGCGGTCCGGCCGCCGGCGCGGCCCAGGTGTCCGCCGAGCGGCAGGAGTTCGCCGCGCAGGGCTACGACACCCAGGGGCTCGGCGCTCCGGGCTCCGGGGCGCAGACCCGCTCCGGCGCCCGTTCCGGCGCGGAGACGGCGGCGATCATGGGTGCCTTCCAGCGAGGCACGCAGTCGGGTCGGGCGACGAATCCGAACGCCGCGGAAACGACGAGCAGCACACCCGCTGCAAGCAGTGAAGGACATGAGGTTCCGTGAACAACGATCTGTCATGGATGCTTGACAGTGCCTTGGAGATCCCCGGTGCCCTGCACGCCGTCCTGATCTCCGCGGACGGCCTGCTGATGGCCCGGACGAAGGACTTCGACAAGGACGACGCGGACAGGGTCGCCGCCGGCATGAGCGGCGTGCAGTCCCTCAGCCGCTCGCTCGCCTTCTTCTGCAACGGCTCCAACCAGCAGTGGCGGCAGACCCTGGTCGAGTTCGACGGCGGCTGGGTCTTCCTGATCTCCGCGGGCGAGGGCGCCTACCTCGGCGTCTCCGCCTCCCCGGACGTCGACATGGCGGACATCACCTTCCGGATGCAGCAGCTCGTCGGCCAGCTGGGCAAGGCGCTGATGACGCCCCCGCGCGAGAATATCGGCGCGCACCGATGACCACCCCGGACGAACAGCCGTCCGAGGCGCCGCCGTTGGTGCGGCCGTACGTCATCACGAAGGGGCGCGGTCTGCCCGATGACGAGCAACTGTCGCTGATCACCCTGGTGACGGCGGCGGACGACGAGCAGCGGCGCCCCACCCGCCGGCTGACCCCCGAGGAGCAGGGGCTGCTGGAGTTATGTGCCGCGGGCTACCTGACGGTGGCCGAACTCGCGGGACACACCCGGCTGCCCCTGGGGGTGGTGCGGATCCTGCTCTCGGGCCTGACGGAGGGCGGCTTCGTCATCGTCCGGCCGCCGGTCGAGCGTGCCTCCCTGGTGGATGCGCGAATCCTTGAGGAGGTGCTGAATGGACTCCAGGCCAAGTTTGGATGAGCGGGCCTACGTCCGCGGCGGGGCGACCCAGACTGCCGTCAAGATTCTGGTGGTCGGGCACTTCGCGGTGGGCAAGACGACCTTCATCGGGTCGATCTCCGAGATCACGCCGCTCTCCACCGAGGAGCGGATGACCCGGGCCGGCGAGGCGGTCGACGACCTCAAGGGCGTCAAGGGCAAGACCACCACGACCGTCGCCATGGACTTCGGGCGGCTGACCCTCAGCGACCGGGTCGTCCTCTACCTGTTCGGAACGCCCGGGCAGCTGCGTTTCGTGCAGATGTGGGAGGACATGGCGCGCGGCGCCCTCGGCGCCCTGGTGCTGGTCGACCCCGACCGGCTGGCGGACTCCTTCGCCGTGATCGACCTGATCGAGCAGTACGGCCTCGACTACGCGATCGCCGTCAACCGTTTCGACGGCACCCCGGTCTACGAGGAAGCGGCGCTGCGCGACGCCCTGGACCTCCTGGACGACACCCCCGTCGTCACCTGCGACGCCCGGGACGAGAAGTCCTCGGCCGACGCATTGATCACACTGGTCCGCCATCTGCTGGACCGTGCCAACTAGGAGCAGACATGGACGCTGAGTCCACCGCACTCGTGCCCCCGCCCGGGTGCCCCGCCCACGGCACCGGCGCCCGAATACCGCTGTACGGCCCGGAGTTCGCGGCCGACCCGCACGCCTACTACGACTACATGCGGCAGTTCGGCGCGACCACGCCCGTCGAGCTCGCGCCGGGCGTCGAGGCGACCCTCGTCACGGACTACACCGCGGCGCTGCAGATGCTGCAGGACCCGGCCTCCTTCCGGAAGGACTCCCGCCGCTGGCGGGACCTGAAGGAGGGTCGCGTCCCCGCCGACAGCTCCGTCCTGCCGCTGCTGGCCTACCGGCCCAGCTGCATGTTCAGCGACGGCGTCGAGCACCTGCGGCTGCGCCAGGCCGTCACCGACAGCCTCGCCAAGGTGGACTCCCGCCGCCTCACCCAGCGCACCCAGCAGATCTCCGACTACCTGATCGCCCAGTTCAGTGCACGCGGCGCCGCCGACCTGGTCGGCGAGTACGCCAAGCAGCTCCCGCTGTTCGTCTTCACCGAACTCTTCGGCTGCCCCGCGGACATCGGCGACCGGGTGCTGTTCGGCATGTCCGGCATGTTCGACGGCGTCAACGCGGGCAAGGCGGCCGAGGTCCTGGTGCAGGCCACCGCCGACCTGGTGACCCTCAAGCGGACCAAGCCCGGCGACGACGTCACCTCCTGGCTGATGCAGCACGAGGCCGGCCTCAGCGACGAGGAGATGGCCCACCAGCTGGCGCTGCTGCTGGGCGCGGGCGCCGAGCCGCTGCGCAACCTGCTCGGCAACACCCTGCACCGGCTGCTCACCCACGACCAGTACGCCCACCGGGGCGGCCTGATCTCGGACGCCCTCGACGACACGCTGTGGGACAACCCGCCGCTGACGAACTTCCTCTGGCACTACCCCGCCGGGGACATGGAGTTCGCCGGGACGAAGCTCCGGACCGGCGACCTGGTGATGGTCAGCATCGCGGCCGCCAACAACGACCGGGTGCTCGCCGCCGCGCGGCAGTCCGGCAGCAACCGGGCGCACCTGTCCTTCGGTGCGGGCCCGCACGCCTGCCCGTCCAAGGAGATCGCCCGGCACATCATCGTGACCGCGGTCGAGAACCTGCTCAACCAGCTTCCGGACATCGAGCTCGCCGTCCCGTCGGACAGCCTGACCTGGCGCCCCGGCCCGTTCAGCCGGTCGCTGACGGCGCTGCCCACCCGGTTCACCTCGGTCCAGGCCGTGCAGCGGCCGGCGGCGCAGCCGTCCCGGAAGGAGGCCACCGCCCGCGAGGAGTTCGTGGCCCCGCCCCGCAAGGCGGAGCGCGGGGGGCTGTGGAGCTCCTTCCTGTCCTGGCTGGCGAAATGACGAGCGGCAGACAGGTCTCCTGCGAGGCCGCGACGCTGGGCGGCCTCACGGCGGGACAGTTGCGGCGGCTGTGCCGGGTCGCGGGCCTCGGGGCGCGCGACGCGGAGGACTACGGGCAGGTCCTGCGCGAGTCGCTCGGCCTCGTGGCCGACCGGCCGCTGGACCTGCCCCCGCCGTACCGGACGTTCCTGTCCGACGACCACACGCCGGTGGAGTACTCGCTGTCCTTCCAGGCGGACGCGCCACCCGCCCTGCGGGTGCTGCTGGAGCCGGGCTGCGGTGCGGCCGGCTGGTCGGAGAACGGCAAGATCGGGCTCGCCTTCGTCCGCGAGCTGGCCCGGCGCTGGGACTTCACCACCCGCTGCCTGGACGAGGTGGAGGACCTGTTCTTCCCCTCCGAGCCCCAGGGGCCGCTGGCCCTGTGGTGCGCCCTGGAGCTGTGCGCCGGCGGCGTCCCCAAGGTCAAGGTGTACCTGAACCCCTCCGCGCGCGGCGCGGACCGTGCCACCGAGACGCTCCGGGAGGCGCTGGAGCGGCTCGGCCACCGGCAGGCGTTCGCCTCGCTGCCGCCGGGTGACGGCTACCCGTTCCTCGCCATGGACCTCGGCGCCTGGGAGGCGCCCCGGCTCAAGGTGTACGTGCTGCACACCGACCTCTCGGCCGACGAGGCGACCGGCCTGGCCCGGATGCACGCCGGGCCGACGCCGGAGATGGTCCGCGAGTTCTTCGCCACCGTCTCCGGCTTCGGACGGGAGGAGGGCGACGACACCCGGCTCGCCGGGCTGCCGGCGCAGTCCCACCACGCCTTCACGCACGCGGACGACGACCGGCCGACCGGGTTCACGCTGTACATCCCGGTCCGCGACTACGCGCCGCACGACGGCGAGGCCCTGGCCCGGGGCATCGCTCTGTGCCGGCAGCACGGCATCGACCCGGCGCCGCTCGCCGAGGCCCTGTCCGCCGTCACCGACCGGCGGCTGGAGGACGGCGCGGGCCTGATCTCCTACCTGGCGGTCAACCACCAGCGGGGCAGCCGGCCGAGGGTGACGGCCTACATCTCCTCGGAGGCGTACGCCGTCCGTCCGCCCGCCGGCGGCCGCTGACACCGAGGGGCGCCGTCGGCGGCGCCCCTCCGGCGTCGGATCACACGGTGTGGGGCTCCCGCTGGAGCTCCCGCTGGTAGGGCACGACGTCGATCTGGACCGAGGCGCCGAGCCCGCGGCCGTAGCGCGCGGCGATGGACTCCAGGTAACCGTCGATCTCCTGGCGCATGCCCTCGTAGGGCGGCAGGTCCGCCTCGCCTGCGATCAGCCGCGCGACCCAGTCGGCCTGGGCCTCCAGGGACCGGGTCAGGGCGCCCACCGGGCGGATCAGCCCGACGAAGTACAGGCCGGGCCGCTCGGGCGCGACGATCCGCCGGTACAGCTCCACCCGCCCGCTCGGGCCGATCGGGCAGCCCTCCGACAGGAACGGGTGGGCCATCCGGTAGCCGGTGCACCAGACGATCGCGTCCGCCTCGACCGTCGAGCCGTCGGTGAACCGGACCAGGTCGCCGTCCAGGGCGGCGATCGCCGGCTTGGGGGTCACGGCGCCGTGGCGTATCCGGCTGAAGATCTCGTCGGAGACGGTCACGGCGGAGGAGAACAGCGGGTGGTCGGGCTCGGGGAGCCCGTAGTCCGACAGCCGTCCCCGGGCGACCAGCAGCGCCTGCTCGATGTACTCGCGCCGCTCGGTCATCGACATCGCGGCGAACCAGGGGGCCTCGGCGATGATGTCGCAGGAAACGCCGTACAGCTGCTTCGGGATGACGTGGAGCCCGCGGCGCACCGAGATGACCGTCCGCGCCGCGAAGCGGGACAGGTCCGCGGCGATGTCGACGGCGGACGGCCCCAGGCCGACCACGACGACCCGCCGCTCCTCGAACTCGCGGGCGTCGTGGTAGTCGATGGCGTGCAGCATGCGGCCCGAGAACGACTCGGCCCCGGCCGGCAGCACGTCCGGCAGCAGCGGTTCGGCGTACGCCCCGGAAGCGACGATCACCCGCGAGAAGCGCCGGCAGAGGGTCTTCCCGTCGGAGCCCCGGCTGTCGACCAGCCAGGAGCCGTCGGTGTCCTGCCGCACCGAAAGGACCTCGGTGCCGAATTCCATGTGCGGCAGCAGGCCCGCCCATTCGGCGAATGACCGCAGATATGCGGCGACCTCGCTGTGCCGCGGATAGGCCGGATAGGAATCCGGCATCGGGAACGCGGCAAAGCCCGTCACCTCCTTCGCGGTGTTGATGTGCAGCGACCGATAACCCGGGCCGCGCTCCCCGGCCCCCGGCTGCCGCCAGAGCCCGCCCACCTCGGGCGCCCGCTCCAGGCAGACGAACCGGATTCCCTTGCCCACCAGGGCGTGGGCCGTCGCCAGACCGGACGGCCCCGCGCCGATGATGCACACCGGCGCCGTCCCGGGAGCGTCAGTGCCGTACGGGCTGCTCAGGAAATCTCCCACGGGAACACCATCCGTCCTCTCCCCCCGGAATGAATAGATGCCCGCCAGGCACCGGCACTGAGCTGCGGAATCGGGTTTCCCGACGCCGCGGACTCCTGTGCCCGCCCGGTGCCCGGCGAGCGATGCGGCCCCAGTAAACCGCAACCGGTGCGGATCGAACAGTGATCGATTGCGATACGGAGAGTGCGCTGACCGGAAACAAGCCGCGTCGCTCGCCGGTTGGCTGGAATTCCTCGGCGACGCCGGCCGGGGGAAAACGAAAGCAGGCCAGGAGAATCTCCTGGCCCGCTTCTTCGGTGTCCGAGGGGGGACTTGAACCCCCACGCCCGATAAAGGGCACTAGCACCTCAAGCTAGCGCGTCTGCCATTCCGCCACCCGGACGGGGTGTCGTCCTCGCGGCTTTCGATCTCTCGTCCGTCGCGCTGACAGATGTAACTGTAGCAAAGATCGGCTTGAGCTCCCAAAACGGCCTCGGGCCCCTCGCCGGGAGGGGGGCAGGGTGGGCGGGGGTCCGTGGCGGCAGTGTGACCTGGGGGTTTCGGGGTCGGGGGAGGGGGTGGATGCGGGGCGGGGGCTGGGGGAGGATGGGCGGACGTGCTCGTACGGCCCGGGCGGAGGTCCTGGGGGTGGCGCGCTGGTGCGTCGGTGCGGGCCCAAGACGAGGAGTGACCGTGAGCGAGCGGAGCGAGTCGGCGGCGCCGAAGGTGACGGCTGAGTCGGAGGTCGCCGAGATCTGTCGCGATCTGATCCGGATCGACACCAGCAACTACGGTGACGGTTCCGGCCCGGGCGAGCGCAAGGCGGCCGAGTACGTGGCCGACCAGCTGGCCGAGTTCGGGCTCGAACCGCAGATCTTCGAGTCGGCCAAGGGGCGGGCCTCGACGGTGGTCCGGATCGAGGGCGAGGACCGCTCCCGCCCCGGCCTGCTGATCCACGGCCACACCGACGTGGTGCCGGCCAACGCCGCGGACTGGACGTACGACCCCTTCGGCGGCGAGATCGCGGACGGCTGCGTCTGGGGGCGCGGCGCGGTCGACATGAAGGACATGGACGCGATGACCCTGGCCGTGGTCCGCGACCGGCTGCGCACCGGGCGCAAGCCCCCGCGCGACCTGGTGCTGGCCTTCCTCGCCGACGAGGAGGCCGGCGGCACCTACGGTGCGCGGTTCCTGGTGGACAAGCACCCGGAGCTGTTCGAGGGCGTGACCGAGGGCATCGGCGAGGTCGGCGGCTTCTCCTTCACCGTCAACGACCAGGCCCGGTTCTACCTGGTGGAGACGGCCGAGAAGGGCATGCACTGGATGCGCCTGACGGTCGAGGGCCGGGCCGGGCACGGCTCGATGGCCAACGACGACAACGCGATCACCGAGCTGTGCGAGGCGGTGGCCCGGCTCGGCCGCCACACCTTCCCGCTGCGGATCACCGACAGCGTCCGGGCCTTCCTGGACGAGCTGTCGGACGTGCTCGGGTACCGCCTGGACCCGAACGACATGGACGAGGTGGTCCGCGTCCTCGGCGGCATCGCCAAGATGATCGGCACCACCTTCCGCAACACCGCCCAGCCGACCATGCTCGGTGCCGGCTACAAGGTGAACGTGATCCCCGGTCAGGCCACCGCGCACGTGGACGGGCGCTTCCTGCCCGGCTACGAGGAGGAGTTTCTGGCCGAGCTGGACAGCGTGCTCGGACCGCGCGTCAAGCGGGAGAGCCTGCACTCGGACCGCGCGATCGAGACGTCCTTCGACGGCGCGCTGGTCGACGCGATGCAGACCGCGCTGCGCGCGGAGGACCCGATCGCCCGTGCGGTGCCGTACTGCCTGTCCGGCGGGACGGACGCCAAGTCCTTCCAGGACCTGGGCATCCGCTGCTTCGGCTTCGCGCCGCTGCAGCTGCCGCCGGAGCTGGACTTCGCCGGGATGTTCCACGGCGTGGACGAGCGGGTGCCGGTGGACGGGCTGAAGTTCGGCGTCCGGGTGCTGGACCGCTTCCTCGACGCCTGCTGATCACGCGACCTGGTCGGCCCGCTTCCGGAGTGCCGGGGGCGGGCCGGGCGCATTGTCGGAGTGCATGATGGTGGGACGGGGTGAGGGAGATCAACAGAAACGATTCTTCCCGAAATTTCGGGCCGATCATTCGTGCGAAGCCTCACCGTTGCGGGTGAATGGCAAATCTGTTCCGTACCCCGTTTGCCGCAGCGTCGTTCATTCCTGTGCAGCCCGCCGAACGGGTTGCGTTGTCCATACAGGAGGAATGATGAAGGTCAAGAAGATCGCCGCTGTCGCCGCCGCCACCGGTGGCCTGGTGCTCGCCGCCGCCGGTGCGGCCTCCGCCACCGGCGGTGCCGGTGCCGAGGGTGCGGCCGCTGGCTCCCCGGGCGTCGTCTCCGGCAACCAGATCCAGGTTCCGGTCCACGTCCCGCTGAACCTCTGCGGCAACACCGTCAGCGTGATCGGCGTGCTGAACCCGGCGTTCGGCGACCACTGCGCCAACTTCTGAGCCGACCTCCGGGCCGCTGAGGCCTGTTGAGCGGACTCACCCGGCCCCCGGGCGGCGGACGCGCCGCACCGGGGGCGTTCGCGTGTCCGGGGCCGCCCGGTTCCGTGCGAACGCGCTGTTCGCTCGATCGGGTGAAGCCGCTTCATTCGGCCCAACCTCCCCGTTCGCCTCTCGTTAACTCCTGTGCAGTCGAAGACCTTGCGTGATTTCCGGATATATGGAAATTCCGACTTTCCGACAGGTCATGTCAACCGACAGGACAGTGCGCGAAGTGGACAGGCCAAGGTCGCCACGTCGTCTCGAAAAACGTCAGGGGAAAACATGAGGAATGTAGCCAAGAAGGGGCTCCTCACGGCCGTGGCCACCGGCAGCGTGCTGGCCTCGACCGCCGGCTACGCCTACGCGGGCGCCGAGGCGCAAGGCACGGCGACGGGCTCGCCAGGCGTCGCCTCGGGGAACTCGGTCCAGGTGCCCGTCGAGGTACCGGTCAACGCCTGCGGCAACACCGTCGACGTGATCGGCGCGCTCAACCCGGCCTTCGCCAACCGCTGCGCCAACGCGAGCGGCGGCGGTCGCCACGCCGCACCGGCACCCGCCCAGGGCGGCCAGTCGGGCGGCGGCTCCGGCCAGGGCTCCAGCGCCGGCGGCAGCCGGGACACCAGCGCCGGCTCCTCGGCCTCCGGCACCGCCGCGGGATCGCCCGGCGTGCTCTCCGGCAACAGCGTCCAGGCCCCGGTGCACGTCCCGGTCAACGCCTGCGGCAACTCCGTGGACGTGGTCGGCGCCGCCAACCCGGCCTTCGGCAACACCTGCGACAACGTCGCCCGGTCCGCGCCGTCCCCGACGCCGACCGACGACTGCCCCGAGGGCCGCACCCCGCCCCCCGCCGCCCCGCCGTCGAACACCCCGACCCCCCCGGGCAGCGGGCGGGGCGGCGGACCGTCCGGCAGCGCCGCGCCCAGCGCCCCCGCGCAGGTGACCGCCAACGGCGGTGCCAACACCCCCGGCACCCAGGCCATCCCGGCCGCCGCCCGCACCGCCGGGCCGAACACCGCGGTCGGCAGCCAGCTGGCCTCCACCGGCGCCGGTGGCGTGGAACTGCTCGGCGCCGCCGGCCTCGCCCTGCTGCTCGGCGGCGGCGTGCTCTACCGCCGCGCCCGCGCCGGCGCCCGCTGACCCGGGGCAGGACCTCCGCCCGCAACGGCGACGCGCCCGCGGTCACCCGGTGAACGGGTGGCCGCGGGCGCGTGCGGGCTCGGTGCCCCCACCGTCACCAGCTGCGGACCTGCCGGATGATCCTGCGCTTCAGCCGGACCGTTCGACTGCCGTCCGGGAACAGTCGCAGCCGGTCCAGCTCCCAGTGCCCGTACTCGGCGTGCTCGGTGAGGAGTTGGCGTGCCGCGTTGCGCGTGGTGCCGCGCGGCATGCGCAGCGACTGGTACTCGTACTCCGGCTGCCGGACCGTCTTCGGTGGGGTCAAAACGCTCCTCCTGAGGATCAACTGCACGCAAGCCTACGGCCTGCCCCCGACAGCCGGTCCGGGTATTTCCGGCCGTCCTCCGGCGGGGCGGGGAGCGGCCGGGCGGTCCGGGCCCGACCACCTGGCTGACAGTGCATCAGTTCTGTTGCGTCTGGGGAGTGGATACCCCGATCCCGGCGCGCGAAGCGACATCCGGACGGCCCCGCACGGCCCGTCGCGCGCCCCCTCGCGCCGCCCCGGCGCCCTCCGGGGGCGGGGACAGAACGGACCGGATCGGACATCAGGGGGGAAGTTGCGGTGAAATCGCGGGTGTAGGTGACAACCGCTGTGCGTACTCGCGTCGTGGGGAGATAGCGTCTGCACCATGTCTGATGCCGCGCAGCCCACCATTGCCGAGGTACGCGCCGCCGCCGAGGCGGTCAAGGCCGCCATCGACCGTCATCTGGAAGCGGTGTCAAGCCCCAGCGCAGCGGATGATCCCGCTGTGTCCGCCGCCTACGAGCAGCTCGCGACGGCGGCCATCGCCTACGACCAACTCCTCTACGAGGTCTACGACGAGGTCACCCCCTTCGAGATCCCCGGGGACGAGGGGCCGGGTGGCTACCACGGCCCCGAACAGCCCGAGGCGATCAGCGTGTTGATCCGCCGCGACTACCACGTGGTCGATCCCAAGCGGCTGCGCGCCCAGGCCGAGCGGCTCGACGAGACGCTCACCCCGGGCGGGGCCGGCGGGGTCAACGCCGCGCTCGGCGTGCTGTTCGGCGAGTACGAGCCGGACGAGATCGCCGCCCGCAGCGAGGAGTTCGGCCTGGAGGAGGCGGACTCGACGCTGTGGGTCGCGGCGGCCGAGCCGACCGAGCCGGGGGAGTGGCTGCCCGAGCCCTTCGAGCACGCCGATCCGCAGCTGCTGATCTGCCGGTTCGACGTGAGCGAGGTCTACGACGACGAGGAGCCGGAGGACTGAGTCCGGGCGGCTGAGCCCGGACGACCCGGTCCGGACGCGACGGGCGGGCCCCCGAGGAGGCGGGCCCGCCCGTCGCGCACGTCCGGATCAGGAATCCGGGTCCGCGTTCTCGGCCAGGATCGCCCGGAGCCGGGTGGTGCGCGGCTGCGCCGGGCGCTCGGCGACGGCCTGGGCGAGCGCCGGGCCGGCCGCGTGCACCACGGACAGGTGCCGCTCGCCCCGGCCGAAGGCGGTGTACACCCACTGCCGGGTGAGCGCCGGGCCGGCGTCCTCCGGAAGCACGACGACGGCGCCGGGCCAGCGGCGGCCGAGCGCCTGGTGGACGGTCAGCGCCCAGCCGTGCCGCAGCCGGCCGGCCTCGGCCGGCGGGACGGTCCGGCGCGAGCCGTCCGCGTACTCCAGGTGCAGGCCGCTCGCGTCGCCGTCCAGCACCCGCGCCGCGCGGGTGACGCCGGGCCCGGGCGAGTCGACCACCCGGTCGCCCGGGTCGAAGCCGCCGAAGCGGCCGGGGCCGGGGTTCAGCCGGGCCTTGGCGGCGGCGTTCAGCGCCCGCGTGCCGCCCGGGCCGCCGTGGCCCGGGGTGAGCAGCACCACCTGCTCGGCCGGGATGCCGAGCGCGCGCGGGATGGAGTCGGTGAGCAGCTGGATCGCCCGGTGGACGGCTTCGGCGCCGTCCTTGGCGGTCAGGATGACCACCTCCTTGTCCGGCGCCTCGACCGGCTGCAGCTCGCCGATGCCGACCGCGGAGACCAGCTCGCCGATCGGGCCGAAGTCCGGGGTGCGGGAGGCGACCGCCGGGCAGGCCTTGGCGGCCAGCAGGTCGGCGAAGAACCGGCCGGGGCCGGGCGACCAGAGCTGGCCCGGGTCGCCGCTGAGCACCAGCCGGGTGCCGTCGGCGATCGACTCCAGCACGGTGGCGGCCAGTTCGACGTCCAGCAGCGGCGCGTCCAGGACGACCAGCAGGTCGAGCGCCAGCGTGCCGTCCGGGGCGCGGCCGGGGCCGGCGGCGCCGGACAGCAGCTCGGCGAGGGTGACGACCGGGGTGTCGCCCTCGCCGAGCGCGGCGAAGGAGTCCCGGCCCTGGTCGGTCCAGGCGGCGGCCCAGGCCCGCAGGCCGAGGCCGGTCGCGGCGGCGACCAGCGCGGCCGGTTCGGCGCGGGCGGCCTCGCCGCCGGTGTGCAGCACCAGGGGGCTGTCGGCGACGGCCCGGATCAGCGCGGTCGCGGAGGAGGAGCCGGCGGCCTCGGCGGCCGCCGCCCAGGCGGCCGGGCCGGGCGCGGCGGGCGCACCGGCCGGCTCGTCCCCGGTCTCCTCCGGGGTGTGGCCGTCGACGCCCGCGTCGGTGTCCTCGGCCGGCACGAAGGTGGCCATCAGCTGGAGCAGCTTCTCGGCGAGGCTGTCCTCCGCCATCGCCAGCCCCTCCAGCGCGAGCAGGGTGCGGGTCGGCACCTCGTCCTCGTCGTCACCGCCGGAGGTGCGCGCCTCGGCGCCGGTCAGCTCCTCCTGGAACGGCAGCACCTGCCCGTCCTCCAGGGCGGCCTGGACCGCGGCGGCCGGGTCGGGGACGCGGAGCCGGTCGAGCCCGGCCGTCACCTCGGACAGTTCCAGCGCCGAGTGCCCGCGCACCGACGCCTGGGCCAGCAGCCACAGCACCAGCGCCCGGGCCCGGCGCGGGTCGTCGGGCCGGGCTTCGGCGCCGAGCAGGCCGCGGGCGAAGCCGTCCGCGTGCTCGGGGCGGACGCCGGGCAGGCCGAGCACCGCCCACGGGTCCGCCCGCAGGAGCGCGGCGGCGCCGTCCCCGAGCGCGGCCACGGCCGCGGCCGCCAGGTCGGCGGGGGCACCGCCGCTGGTCAGCACCTCGGCGGTGGCCCGCAGCACGTCGCCGTCCGGCTGGGCGGGCGCGGGCCGCCGGGGGGCCGGCGTGGTCGGCGTGGTCGGGGCGGGCACCTTCGGCCCGGCCGCCTCCGGGGACTCCGGAGCCTCGGCCGCCTTCGGGGCCTCGGGGGTTTGGGGGCCCTCGGCGGCCTCCGGGTCCGTCGGCTCGGGGAGCGTGACCGGTGGGGGCGCTCCAGGCGACTTGAACGGCGCCGTCTGCCGGATCCGCTCCGCCAGCCGCGCGAACTCCGCCGCCTTCTCGGCCGGGGTCATCGCTCCCTCCGAAGCGCCGCCGCCCGTCTCACTCATCGTCGTCCGCTCCAAAGTCACTCCACTGCGCGTTCTGCTCGACGACCCGCCCCGGGCTACAGCTCGGTCCAGCCCTGGTCCGGGTAGCGGTGCACCGGCGACGAGATGTCGTCCAGCGCACCACGGATCTCCTCCGGAAGCGTAAGCGCCTCCACCGACAGCGCCGCCTGCAGCTGCGCCACCGTCCTGGCCCCGACCAGCGTGCTCGCCACCCCGGGCCGGTCCCGCACCCAGGCCAGCGCGACGGCCAGCGGGCTGCTGGCGAGCCCGTCCGCGGCGGTGGCGACGGCGTCCACGATCCGCCGCGACCGCTCCCCGAGGTACGGCTGGACGAACCCGGCCAGGTACGGCGAGGCGCCGCGCGAGTCCTGCGGGACGCCGTGCCGGTACTTGCCGGTCAGCACCCCGCGCCCGAGCGGCGAGCCGGCCAGGACCCCGACCCCGGCGTCCAGCGCGGCGGGCAGCGCCTCGCGCTCGATGCCGCGCTGCAGCAGCGAGTACTCCAGCTGCGCGCCGGCGAGCGGCACCCGGCCGTGGTGGGCGCGCTGCCAGGTGGCGGCCCTGGCGAGCTGCCAGCCGCTGAAGTCGCAGACCCCGACGTAGCGGGCGCGCCCGGAGGTGACGGCGATGTCGAGGGCGCTCAGCGTCTCCTCGACCGGGGTCGCCGGGTCGAAGGCGTGCACCTGCCACAGGTCGACGTAGTCGGTGCCGAGCCGGCGCAGCGAGGCGTCCAGGGCGGCCAGCAGGTGGCCGCGCGAGCCGTCGAAGCGGCGGGCGGACTCGGGGGCGCTGCCGGCCTTGGTGGCGATGACCAGCTCGGAGCGCGGGATCAGGTTGTCGGTGAGGCGGGAGAGCAGGTACTCGGCGCCGCCGTCCGCGTACACGTCGGCGGTGTCGACCAGGTCGCCGCCGGCGTCGACGAACTCCTTGAGCTGCTCGGCGGCCGCGTGCTCGTCCGTGTCGCGGCCCCAGGCCATGGTGCCGAGGCCGAACCGGGAGACCTGCAGGCCGGTACGGCCGAGGTGACGCTTTTCCATCGGACGGGCCCTCCACTGGCCGGTGGCCCCGGTGGCCCGGTGGCCCTGTAAACGCGCAGGTGGGGAGAGCGCTCCCCACGTCGGCTGAGCGTAGCGGCCGGTGCGCGGGCAGGAGCGGAGACCCGCAGAAGGGTGACGCGGGGGGTGTGACCCAGCCCACCTCTACCCGTCGGTAGCCCGACCGGCGAGGGCGCGGCTACCCTCACCCCAAGCCCCCGACTGGAAGGTTCGGCAGATGCGACTCGGTATCAACCTCGGCTACTGGGGACTCGGCACGGACTCGGACAACATCGCCGTCGCCCAGGAGGCGGACCGGCTCGGCTACGCGGTCTGCTGGGCCGCGGAGGCGTACGGCTCGGACGCCGCGACGGTGCTCAGCTTCGTCGCCGCGAAGACCGAGCGGATCGACGTCGGCTCGGCCATCTTCCAGATCCCGGCCCGCACCCCGGCCATGACCGCGATGACCGCCGCGACCCTGGACACCCTCTCCGGCGGCCGGTTCCGCCTCGGCCTCGGCGTCTCCGGCCCGCAGGTCTCCGAGGGCTGGTACGGCGTGAAGTTCGACAAGCCGCTGGCCCGCACCCGCGAGTACGTGGAGATCGTCCGCAAGGCGATGACCCGCGAGCGCCTGGTCCACGAGGGCGCGCACTGGACGCTGCCGCTGCCCGGCGGCCCCGGCAAGCCGATCAAGCTGACCGTGCACCCGGTACGCGAACGCATCCCGCTGTACATCGCCGCGATCGGCCCGAAGAACCTGGAGCTGACCGGCGAGATCGCGGACGGCTGGCTCGGCATCTTCTTCTCGCCCGAGCACGCCGCGCTCTCGCTCGACCCGCTGGCGGCCGGCCGGGCCAAGGCCGGCGCGACGCTGGACGGCTTCGACCTGTGCCCGACCGTCAACCTCGCGGTCGGCGAGGACATCAAGGCCGGGGTCGACGGCCTGCGCTCCTACGCCGCGCTCTACATCGGCGGCATGGGCAGCAAGGAGAAGAACTTCTACAACCAGCTCACCCGGCGCATGGGTTACGAGCAGGCCGCCGACGAGATCCAGGAGAAGTACCTGGCCAAGGACTACGCGGGCGCCGCGGCCGCCGTCCCGCACGACCTGATCGACGCCACCTCGCTGATCGGCGACGCCGCCCGGATCGCCGACCGGATGCAGGCCTACGCCGACGCGGGCGTCACCACGCTCACCCTGGCCCCGTCCGGGCTCACTTTGGAGGAGCGGGTCCGGGCGCTGCGCACCGGCGTCGAGGCCCTGGAGCGGGCCGGCCTCGCGTAGTCCGGGCGCTCCGGTCGGCCGCGCGGCGCGAACTCCCGGCCCGTGCGGCCGGTTTGCCGGCCGGCGGGCTCGTGCGGGCCGGTCCGGGCGGAGCCGTCCGGCGGTCGTCGCGGCGACCGCCGCGCCGGGGTGGCGGGGGCCGGCGCCGCGGGCTCCCCGTCGCGTCCGCGGAGGCCGTAGGCTGAGCCCCATGCCCACCTTGCTGCTCGTCCGTCACGGCCGCTCGACCGCGAACACCGCCGGGATCCTGGCCGGTTGGACGCCCGGTGTGGACCTCGACGACACCGGGCGCGGGCAGGCCGCCGCGCTGGCCGGCCGGCTCGCCGGCATCCCGCTGGTCCGGGCGGTGAGCAGCCCGCTGGAGCGCTGCCGGCAGACCCTGGAGCCCCTGCTGGCCGCCCGGCCGGAGCTGGGACCGCCGGCCGAGGACGAGCGGCTGGGGGAGTGCCACTACGGCGAGTGGACCGGCCGTCCGCTGGCCGAGCTGGCGAAGGAGCCGCTCTGGCGCACGGTGCAGGACCACGCCGCCGCCGCGGCCTTCCCCGGCGGCGAGTCGCTGCGCGAGCTGAGCCACCGTACGGTGAGCGCCGTCCGCGAGTGGAACGCCGAGGTCGCCGCCGAGCACGGCGAGGACGCGGTCTGGATCGCCTGCTCGCACGGCGACGTGATCAAGGCGGTGGTGGCCGACGCGCTCGGCCTGCACCTGGACCACTTCCAGCGGATCAGCGTCGAGCCGTGCTCGGTCACCGCGATCCGCTACACCCCGCGGCGGCCCTTCGTGTTGCGGATGGGCGACACCGGCGACCTCGCCTCGCTCGCGCCGAAGCCGCACGCCGCCCCGGCCGGTGACGCCGTGGTCGGCGGCACCGCCTGACCCGACCGGTGCCAACCGGGCCCCGGGGCCCTTCGGCTCCCCGGCGAAGGCCCGGAGGTCGTAGGGTGAGTCAGGGGCACCTCCGGCGGTGCGCGCCCCGACCGGGGCCGCCGTGCGACCGGGCCCGCCCCAACCGCCGCCCGTACGAGCCCGACCCAGACATCCGAACGACCCGGGTGATCCGCGAGATCCCCGCGACCGACACGATCCGGAGCGAGAGCGTGCCCCGTCAGGTGTTCTTCTACGACCAGCCCGAACGGTTCGTGGCCGGCACCGTCGGCCAGCCCGGCGCCCGGGCGTTCTACCTGCAGGCCAGTGCCCGCGGCCGGATCACCAGCGTGCTGCTGGAGAAGACCCAGGTCGCCGCGCTCGCCGAGCGGATCGAGGAGGTCCTGGACGAGGCGCTGCGGCGCAGCGGCGGCGACGCCGCCATCCCGGCCGCCGCCCCGCAGGACCTGCTCGACACCGCCCCGCTGGACCTGCCGCTGGAGCAGGAGTTCCGGGTCGGCACGATGGCGCTGGCCTGGGACAGCGCGGAGGGCTGCCTGGTGGTCGAGGCGCAGGCGCTGATCGAGGACGAGGAGGAGGAGGGCACCGAGGCGATCTTCCGGGACGACGACACCGGCCCGGACATGCTGCGGGTGCGGCTGACCGGCGCGATGGCCCGGGTGTTCGCCAAGCGCGCGCTGGACCTGGTCGCGGCGGGCCGCAAGCCCTGCCCGTTCTGCAACCTGCCGCTCGACCCGGAGGGCCACCTGTGCCCGCGCGCGAACGGCTACCGGCGCTGAGCACCGACACCCCGCCGCAGGCCGACCCGGCGGCCGCCGCCGCCCTGGCCGCCGACGTGCCCGCCGCGCTCGACCTGCTGCGCCGGGGCGAACTGACCGTCCACGGCCGCCTCACCGAGGCCTCCAACGCCGCGCTGTACTGCACCGTCGAGCACGGGCCGCTGCGCGCGCAGGCGGTCTACAAGCCGGTGGCCGGCGAGCGCCCGCTGTGGGACTTCCCGGACGGCACGCTGGCCGGCCGCGAGGTCGCCGCGTACGAGGTGTCGGCCGCGACCGGCTGGGCGCTGATCCCGCCGACCGTGCTGCGCGGGGGCCCGCACGGGCCGGGCATGGTGCAGCTGTGGGTCGAGCCGGATCCGGGCGCCGAGCCGCTGCTCGCGCTGCAGGACCCGCGCGGCCCCGAGGAGGGCTGGCTGCCGATCGTCCGGGCCGAGGTGGAGGACGGCCGCACCGCGCTGCTGGTGCACCACGACGACGGGCGGCTGCGCCGGCTCGCCGTGCTGGACGCGGTGCTGAACAACGCGGACCGCAAGGGCGGCCACCTGATCCCGGCGGCGGACGGCCGGGTGTACGGCATCGACCACGGCGTCACCTTCAACACCGAGGACAAGTTGCGCACCCTGCTGTGGGGTTGGGCGGGCGATCCGTTGCCGGCCGAGGCGCTGGAGGTGCTGGCCCGGCTGGCCGGGCAGTTGGACGGCGAACTGGCCGAGCGGCTGGCCCCGCACCTGACGGCGGCCGAACTGGACGCCACCCGCACCCGGGTGGCCGCCCTGCGCGGCTCGGGCCGGCACCCGCTGCCCTCCCGCGACTGGCCGGCGATCCCCTGGCCGCCGGTCTGATCCGCGATCGGCGTTCGTGGTCTGGACCTGTCGCCGGAATAGGTCGCACACTGCTCCGATGGATGCGCGACGGACCACCCCCACCCCTTCCACCCCCACCCCACCCACCTCCACGCCCCGGGCCGCGCCGGACCTGCCGCTGCACCGACTGCAGGTCCCGTTGCCCCACTTGCTCCCTTTCGCCATCGGCAGCTTCGACGCGATCGGCCCGCTCTCCCGCGCGGGCTTTCCCCACCGGCACTCCTTCTACGAGATCGTGCACGTCACCGGCGGGCGCGGCGCCCACGTCCTGGACCTGGTCCACCGGCCGCTGGCGCCACCGCAGTTGTGCGTGATCACCCCCGGCCAGGTGCACTACTGGGCGGACGGTGACGAACTCACCGGCCAGGTGGTCCTGTTCAACGAGGACTTCCTGCTCGGCGACCCGCAGGATCTGGCCACCCTGCGCGCCCTGGCCTCCCGCCCGGCCATCGGCCTCGGCGAACACGCCGAGGCGGTCGGCGCGTTGCTCGCCGACATGGAGCACGAGTACCGGATGCGGGCGCCCGGCTACCAGGGCGTGCTGCGGGCCAGCCTGCACATCCTGATCGTCCGGGCGCTGCGCGCCTGCGCGCCGGACGAGCCGCCCGCGGTGCCCAGCCGGCCGGCCGAACTGGCCGCCGCCTTCACCCGGTTGATCGCCCGGCCGGGTGGGGTGCGGCACTCGGTGGCCTCCACGGCGCACGAACTCGGTGTGTCCCCGGGCCACTTGCAGAGCCTGGTGAAGCAGGCCACCGGCCGCACCCCGGGCGGGCTGATCCGCCGGCAGCAGACTCTGGAGGCCAAACGACTCCTGGCCTGTACGGACTTGACGATTCGTCAGATCGCCCGGGAGGCGGGATTCGCCGATCCGGCGTACTTCTGCCGCTTCTTCCGCCGGGAGACCGGGATGACGCCGGGGGAGTTCCGTTCGCGGGTCGACGGAAATCACCACGATCCCCGGATCATGTCCATCGCGGTCGCCCCGGACGGGCCGTAGGTTCGTAGTCGGCCACCGGCCGATCCCCGACGCGCGCGGTCGGGTCGGTCGGTTCGGCCCTTGTCATGCCCCCACCATGACAAGGGCCGCCCCCGGCCCAGGCACCCGTGCTCCCGGCACCCGTCTCGCGGGCACCGCCGGGCCCGACACCCCACCTGTCCCGACACCCCCGAAGAGGAGAGGGCGCATGTCCGACGGCATGATCAGCCGCAAGACCGTCCTGAAGGCCGCCGCGGCGCTCGGGGCCGCGCCGCTGCTGATCGGCGGCGGGGTCGCACTCGCCCGCGACCAGGCCGGCGCCGGCGGCACCCCGGGCTTCACCCCGGAGTGCCACGACGGCGACGACCCCACCGTCGAGCAGATCGAGGGCCCGTACTTCAAGCCCGACTCCCCGCTGCGCAGCTCCATGGTCGACGACGGCCCGGGCACCCGGCTGACCGTCAGCGGCTACGTCTTCGGCCGCGCCTGCCGACCGATCTCCGGCGTGCTGCTGGACTTCTGGCAGGCCGACGACGGCGGCAACTACGACAACTCCGGCTACACCTTCCGCGGGCACCAGTTCAGCGACGCGAACGGCGCGTATCGGCTGGACACCATCGTCCCCGGCCTCTATCCGGGCCGCACCCGGCACATCCACGTCAAGCTGCAGGCCCCCGGCCGCCCGGTCCTCACCACCCAGCTCTACTTCCCGGGCGAGCCGCGCAACAGCACCGACACCATCTACGACGCCCGGCTGCTGATGAACGTCCGGCAGAACGGTCCCGGCCGGGAGGCGACCTTCGACTTCGTCCTGGACGTGCCGCAGTCCCCGGGCCCGACGCCCACGCCCACCCCGACGCCCACCGCCACCCCGACCGGCGGGCCCACCACGCCGCCGGGCGGCAGCTGGGCCGCCGGCCGGCCGTACAACGCGGGCGACCGCGTCACCTACGCCGGCGCCTCCTACGTCTGCATCCAGGCGCACACCGCCATGGTGGGCTGGGAGCCGCCGAACGTGCCGGCCCTCTGGCAGCGGGTGTAGCGGCTCCGCCCGTCCACCCGGGGGAGCCGGGCGCCCGGTCGGCGGCAGGGCCGGCCGGGCGCTCACCCGCGCGCCCCGGAACCCGCACGAGGAGCCCGCACGAGGAGCCCGCACCGGGACCCGTACCAGCAGCGCGAGAACCGCTCACTACCAGTCGAGAACCGGTCAGGCAACGACAGGAAGCGATTCCAGTCGATCTTTGTTACTGGTTAGGCTTTCAAATGTTCTCGAGGTTAAAGTCGATCCCATGCATGCCTGGCCCGCCTCCGAGGTTCCCGCCCTGCCTGGTCAGGGGCTCCCCCTTCGTATCTTCGACACCGCCGCGGGCACGGTCCGCGAGGTGGTGCCGCAGGACGGCACCGCCCGGATCTACGTCTGCGGCATCACGCCCTACGACGCGACCCACATGGGCCACGCCGCCACCTACAACGCGTTCGACCTGGTGCAGCGCGTCTGGAAGGACGCCGGCCACGACGTCCTGTACATCCAGAACGTCACCGACGTCGACGACCCCCTGCTGCAGCGCGCGGTCGAGACCGGCCAGGACTGGGTGGCCCTGGCCGAGCGCGAGACGGCCCTGTTCCGCGAGGACATGACCGCCCTGCGGCTGCTCCCCCCGGCGCACTACGTCGGCGCCGTCGAGTCGATCCCGTGGATCGTCCCGCTGGTCCAGAAGCTGCTGGCCTCCGGCGCCGCCTACAAGGTCGACGAGGACATCTACTTCTCGGTCGACGCCGACCCGCACTTCGGCGCGGTCTCCGGCCTCAGCCGGGAGGCCATGCGCCCGGTCTTCGCCGAGCGCGGCGGTGACCCGGACCGCCCCGGCAAGCGCAACCCGCTGGACGCGCTGCTCTGGCTGGCCGCCCGCCCGGGCGAGCCCGCCTGGGACACCGAGCTCGGCCACGGCCGCCCCGGCTGGCACATCGAGTGCGTGGCCATCGCGCTGCAGTACCTGGGCATGTCCTTCGACCTCCAGGGCGGCGGCAGCGACCTGTCCTTCCCGCACCACGAGATGGGCGCCTCGCACGCCCAGGTCGCCACCGGCGGCCACCCGTACGCCAAGGCGTACGTGCACGCCGGCATGGTCGGCCTGGACGGCAAGAAGATGTCCAAGTCCCGCGGCAACCTGGTCTTCGTCTCCACCCTGCGCCGCGAGGGCGTCGACCCGGCGGCGATCCGCCTGGCGCTGCTCTCGCACCACTACCGCGAGGACTGGGAGTGGACCAAGGGCGTCCTGGACGAGGCCGTCGAGCGCCTCGCCCGCTGGCGCGCCGCGGTCTCCCGGCCGGACGGCCCGGCCGCCGAGCAGCTGCTCGCCGAGGTCCGCTCGGCGCTGGCGAACGACCTGGACGCGCCCGCCGCGCTGGCCGCCGTCGACCGCTGGGCCGCGCAGCAGGAGACCGCGGGCGGCACCGACGCCGGCGCCCCCGGCCTGGTCTCCCGCACCGTGGACGCCCTGCTCGGCGTCGCGCTGTAGCACCACGGCAGTACGCCGAGGGGGCGTCAGGACGATCCGTCCCGACGCCCCCTCGGCGTTTGCGCCTACTCCTCCTCGGCCCCGTCCGGGCTCTCCCGGGCCGGGCCCGGCGCCTCCGGCTCGGCCGGCCGCTCCACCGTCGCGTGCCCGGCCACCGGCTTCTCGCCAGTCGGCCCGACGTTCTCCCGGCGGCGCAGGTAGCGCTCGAACTCGCGCGCGATGGCGTCGCCCGAGGCCTCCGGCAGCTCGGCGGTGTCCTGCGCCTCCTCCAGCTGGTGGACGTACTCGGCCACCTCGCTGTCCTCGGCGGCCAGCTGGTCCACGCCGAGCTGCCAGGCGCGGGCGTCCTCGCCGAGCTCGCCCGGCGGGATCCGCAGGTCCAGCAGGTCCTCCAGCTTGTTGACCAGCGCCAGGGTGGCCTTCGGGTTCGGCGGCTGCGACACGTAGTGCGGCACCGCCGCCCAGAGCGTCACGGCCGGCACCCCGGCGTGCGTGCAGGCCTCCTGCAGCACCCCGACGATCCCGGTCGGGCCCTCGTAGCGGCTCTCCTCCAGGTCGAGCCGGCGGGCCAGCTCCGGGTCGGAGGTGACGCCGCTGACCGGCACCGGGCGGCTGTGCGGGGTGTCCCCGAGCAGCGCGCCCAGGATCACCACCAGCTCGATGCCCAGCTCGTGCGCGAAGCCCAGCAGCTCGTTGCAGAACGAGCGCCAGCGCATGCTCGGCTCGATCCCGCGCACCAGGACGACGTCGCGGGTGGTCGGCTCGGTCACCCGGATCACCGAGAGCCTGGTGGTGGGCCAGGTGATCCGGCGGATGCCGCCGTCCAGCCAGATCGTCGGCCGGTTGACCTGGAAGTCGTAGTAGTCCTCCGCGTCCAGGGCGGCGATCACCTTGCCGCCCCAGGTCTCGTCCAGGTGGGCGAGTGCGGCGGAGGCGGCGTCGCCCGCGTCGTTCCAGCCCTCGAAGGCGCAGACCATCACCGGGTCGATCAACTCGGGAACATCTTCCAGCTCGATCACCCAGCGTCTCCCTCCGGTCGGTGGACCCACCGGCGTCGCCCCGGCTGACCTGCCGGGCCGCGACGGATCGGCCGCCGACGGTCGAACCTCTCGTCTCCCGTGGAACGCCTAGCTCCACGGTCCCTACCTGCCCAGCCTACGCGCTTTGATGCGCGTAGCGGCCGGGCACCGGGACAGTCTGGGGGAGCGGGCCGCCCCGATCCAACGGATATCGGGACGGGTCGGCCTGACGGGCCGTCGGCCCGCGCACGGTGGCCGGCCGGTGACCCGGTGCGACGGGCGTGCCGCCGCGGCGCGGCAGCGCGATGATGAACGGGCGGGGGCCGGGCGGAAGGGGCCGGAGCGATGAGGCGATGGCTGTGGATCGGCGCGGGAACGGCGACGGCGGTCGGCGCCGTGCTGCTGCTGGCGGATCGGGCCGGCCGGCGGCTGCCCGTCGAACACGTCACGGAGGGCGGCCTGGAGCTGGCCCAGCCGCCCGGCGCGGTCTGGGCGGTGCTGACCGACATCGACCTGTACCCGGCCTGGCGCCCCGGGCTCACGCACGTGGAGCGGCTGCCCGCCGCGGCCGGCGGCCGACCGCGCTGGCGCGAGTACGACCGGCACGGCCACACCACCTTCGAGGTGGTGGCGGACGAGGCGCCGCACCGGCTGGTGACCGGCATCGCGGATCCGGACCTGCCGTACGGCGGCACCTGGACGTTCCTGCTGGCCCCGGCGGGGGAGGGCTGCTCGCTGACCGTCACCGAGCGCGGTGAGGTCCGCAAGCCGATGTACCGGGCCGTCGCGCACTACCTGACCGGTGAGGACGCCGGGGTGCACCGGTTCCTGGACGCGCTGGCCCACCGGATGGCCGCGCCGGCCCGGGCCGCCTGAGCCCGGGCCGCCCGGGCCCCAGCCGCCCGGTCCGAGGCCGCCCGAGCCCGGGCCCCGGGCCGCAGCCGCCGCCCCTCAGCCCGCGTCCACCCAGCCGCGCCGGTAGTCCGCCCAGTTCTCGGGCGTCGCGGCGAAGTCCACGTACAGCGCGACGCCGAAGTTGCGCCGCCCCGGGTCCTGCCGGCCGAGGCCCAGCCGCACGCCGCGCACCGCCGCGGGCACCGTCTCGGCGGCGCCCCGGTGCCCCCACTTGTCGTCCCAGAAGAACGGCAGGCCCATCAGCAGGTCGACGCCCGGCGGCGTGGCCTCCAGGGCCAGCTCGGTCTGCAGCGCGACGTAGCCGCCGTACAGCGGCTCGGTGGGCATCGAGGTGTCGTAGCTCATCACCGCGATCTGGTCGACCCGGAGGGCGGTCGCGCGGAAGTAGTCCTGGTCCCACCACTTGCCGTGGTCGGTGAGCAGGATGCCGGCGGTGTGCAGGCCGGGCACCGGGTCGAGCTGCGGGACGGCCACCGACAGCACGGCGCCGCGCGCGGCCGTCACCGGGCGGACCTGCTCCAGCAGCGAGAGCCAGCCGGCCGTGCCGGGGCGGATCGGCTCCATGTCGAAGTGCACGCCGTCGAAGCCCTGGTCCAGCACCTGCCGGGCGGAGGCGGTGACCCGCTCCCTGGTGGGGGCGTCGTCGAGGTCCAGGGCGTCCTTCTCCGGCTTGACCTCGTCGCCCAGCCAGCCCTGCACCCGCACGCCGGGCAGCGCCCGGTGCGCGGCCTCGGTGAACCAGCGGGCCCTGGGGTGGACGGCGGGCGGCAGCGAGCCGTCGTGCTCCAGCGGGCCGGTGTGCACGTACAGGTCGCGCACGCCGGTGCCGGCCAGCTGCCGGGCGAGCGCCGCGACGTCGGCCTCGGTCTTGCGGCCGTCCACCCAGGCGTGGCCCAGCCAGACCGCGTCCTTGCCCCGGGTGTGGGCGTCGGCGGACGGTTCACCCGTGTAGTGCAACCGGATCGCGGCGAACGCGGCGCCCACCGTGGCGACCGGGACGGCCACCGCGACGGCGAGCACCAGCAGGGTGCGGCGCCACCACGACCAGGCGCGCCAGCGGGCGCGCAGCGCGCCCCATCGGCATGCTCGCAGCGGAGCCGTCAGACCCCGGCCGACCTGCCGCGGAACGGTCCGGAATCGGGCCACGCGGATACTCCCCCCTCGGAGTCGAACGTTCAGCATACGGAATGCGGCGGCGCGAGGCTGGACAAGCCCGATACGCTGGCGACGTGCGCGCCCGATCAAGCGGGCCGCAAAGCCGACAGCCGTCGCACCAGGGAGAAGCCCCATGGCCACTGCAGCCGACCCGTCCATCACTCAGCAGAGCCGCGCGAACGCGTTGCGCGAAGCACTCGCCACCCGGGTGGTGGTGGCCGATGGTGCGATGGGCACCATGCTCCAGGCGCAGGACCCGACCATGGAGGACTTCCAGAACCTCGAAGGCTGCAACGAGGTCCTGAACGTCACCCGGCCCGACATCGTCCGTTCCGTCCACGAGGCCTACTTCGGCGTCGGCGTGGACTGCGTGGAGACCAACACCTTCGGCGCCAACTTCTCGGCGCTCGGCGAGTACGAGATCGCGGAGCGGATCTTCGAGCTGTCCGAGGCCGGCGCCCGGATCGCCCGCGAGGTCGCCGACGGGCACACCGCCGCGGACGGCCGCACCCGCTGGGTGCTCGGCTCGATCGGCCCCGGCACCAAGCTGCCCACCCTCGGCCACGCCCCGTACGAGGTGCTGCGGGACGGCTTCCAGCGGAACGCGGCCGGCCTGATCGCGGGCGGCGCCGACGCGCTGCTGGTCGAGACCAGCCAGGACCTGCTGCAGACCAAGGCCGCCATCCTCGGCTCCAAGCGCGCCCTCGCCGAGGCCGGGCTGGACCTGCCGGTGCTGGTGCAGGTGACGGTCGAGACCACCGGCACCATGCTGCTCGGCTCGGAGATCGGCGCCGCGCTGACCGCGCTGGAGCCGCTGGGCGTCGACTACATCGGCCTGAACTGCGCCACCGGCCCGGCCGAGATGAGCGAGCACCTGCGCTACCTGGCCAAGAACGCCCGGATCGGCCTGTCCTGCATGCCGAACGCGGGCCTGCCGGTGCTCGGCAAGGACGGCGCCCACTACCCGCTGTCCCCGGCCGAACTGGCCGACGCGCACGACGTGTTCACCCGCGAGTACGGGCTCTCGCTGGTCGGCGGCTGCTGCGGCACCACCCCCGAGCACCTGCGCCAGGTGGTCGAGCGCGTCCAGGGCCGCCCGGTCTCCCCGCGCGACCCGCAGCCCGAGCCCTCGGCCGCCTCGCTGTACCAGGCGGTGCCGTTCCGCCAGGACACCTCGTACCTGGCGATCGGCGAGCGCACCAACGCCAACGGCTCGAAGAAGTTCCGCGAGTCGATGCTGGCCGGCGACTGGCAGGCCTGCGTGGAGATCGCCCGCGACCAGATCCGGGACGGCTCCCACCTGCTGGACCTGTGCGTCGACTACGTCGGCCGCGACGGTGTCGCCGACATGAAGGAGATCGCGGGCCGGCTGGCCACCGCCTCCACCCTGCCGATCGTGCTGGACTCCACCGAGCCGCCCGTACTGCAGGCCGGCCTGGAGGCCCTGGGCGGCCGCGCGGTGCTCAACTCGGTCAACTACGAGGACGGCAACGCCCCGGACTCCCGTTTCGGCAGGATCGCCTCGCTGGCCCGCGAGCACGGCGCCGGCCTGATCGCGCTGACCATCGACGAGCAGGGCCAGGCCCGCACCGCCGCCGCCAAGGTGGAGATCGCCGAGCGGCTGATCGCCGAACTCACCGCCGACTACGGCATCGACGAGGGCTCGATCCTGGTCGACTGCCTCACCTTCACCCTGGCCACCGGCCAGGAGGAGTCCCGCCGGGACGGCATCGAGACCATCGAGGCGATCCGCGAACTCAAGCGCCGCCACCCGAAGGTGCAGACCACCCTCGGCCTGTCGAACATCTCCTTCGGCCTCAAGCCGGCCGCCCGCGTGGTGCTCAACTCGGTCTTCCTGCACGAGTGCGTGGAGGCCGGCCTCGACTCGGCGATCGTGCACGCCTCCAAGATCCTGCCGATCTCGCGGATCCCCGAGGACCAGCGCGAGGTCGCCCTCGACCTGGTCTACGACCGCCGCCGGGACGGCTACGACCCGCTGCAGCGCCTGCTGGAGCTGTTCGCCAACGTCTCCAGCGCCGACGTCAAGGCCTCCAAGGCCGAGGAACTGGCCGCGCTCCCGCTGGACGAGCGGCTGCAGCGCCGGATCATCGACGGCGAGCGCAACGGCCTGGAGGCCGACCTGGACGAGGCGCTGGCCGAGCGCCCCGCGCTGGAGATCATCAACGAGACCCTGCTGGCCGGCATGAAGGTGGTCGGCGAGCTCTTCGGCTCCGGCCAGATGCAGCTGCCGTTCGTGCTCCAGTCCGCGGAGGTGATGAAGACCGCGGTGGCCCACCTGGAGCCGCACATGGAGAAGTCCGACAGCGAGGGCAAGGGCACCATCGTGCTGGCCACCGTCAAGGGCGACGTCCACGACATCGGCAAGAACCTGGTCGACATCATCCTGTCCAACAACGGCTACAACGTGGTCAACCTGGGCATCAAGCAGCCGGTCTCGGCGATCCTGGACGCCGCGCAGGAGCACAAGGCGGACGTGATCGGCATGTCCGGCCTGCTGGTGAAGTCCACCGTGATCATGAAGGAGAACCTGGAGGAGCTGAACCAGCGCAAGCTGGCGGCCAGCTACCCGGTGATCCTCGGCGGCGCCGCGCTCACCCGCGCCTACGTCGAGCAGGACCTGCACGACATCTACGAGGGCGAGGTCCGCTACGCCCGGGACGCCTTCGAGGGCCTGCGCCTGATGGACGCGCTGATCGCGGTCAAGCGCGGCGTGCCCGGCGCGACCCTGCCGGAGCTGAAGCAGCGCCGGCACGCCCGGCTGGAGGTCGAGGAGCCGGAGCCCGAGGTCAACCTCGGCCAGATCCGCTCGGACGTCACGGTCGACAACCGGGTGCCGACCCCGCCGTTCTGGGGCGACCGGATCGTCAAGGGCATCCCGTTCGCCGACTACGCCTCCTGGCTGGACGAGGACGCGCTGTTCAAGGGCCAGTGGGGCCTGAAGGCCGCCCGCACCGGCGAGGGACCGTCCTACGAGGAGCTGGTGGAGACGGAGGGCCGGCCGCGGCTGCGCGCCTGGCTGGACCGGCTGCAGACCGAGGGCTGGCTGGAGCCGGCCGTCGTGTACGGCTACTACCCGGCGAACTCCAAGGGCGACGACCTGATCGTCTTCCACGAGGACGGCACCGAGCGTACCCGCTTCACCTTCCCCCGCCAGCGGCGCGGCCGCCGGCTCTGCCTGGCCGACTTCTTCCGCCCGGAGGAGTCCGGCGAGCGGGACGTGCTCGGCCTGCAGGTGGTCACCATGGGCAACCGGATCTCCGAGGCGGCCAACGAGCTGTTCGCCGGGAACTCCTACCGCGACTACCTGGAGCTGCACGGCCTGTCCGTCCAACTGGCCGAGGCGCTGGCCGAGTTCTGGCACGCCCGGGTCCGCTTCGAGCTGGGCTTCTCGGGCGAGGACCCGCAGGACGTCAAGGACATGTTCGCGCTCAAGTACCGCGGCGCCCGCTTCTCGCTCGGCTACGGGGCCTGCCCCGAGCTGGAGGACCGCGCCAAGATCACCGAGCTGCTGAAGCCGGAGCGGATCGGCGTGGTGCTGTCCGAGGAGTTCCAGCTGCACCCGGAGCAGTCCACCGACGCGATCGTGATCCACCACCCGGAGGCGAAGTACTTCAACGCCCGGTAACCCTGGCGCCCCGTTCCGTTAGCTCTTTCCGGGGGCGGCGGGCGTATCCTTGATGATCCTGAACGGGCCGGTCCGCTCACCAGCGGGCCGGCCTGTGCCATCTCCGAGGTGCGCCCTGGCGCGCCGCGGGGCACTGCCGGAAGGACGCCCGCCATGACGACCATCTCCACCGCCACGCGCGTGCTCGACCACGGTGACCGGGGCCTGCAGGCGGTGCTGCTGGACATGGACGGGACGCTGGTGGACACCGAGGACTTCTGGTGGCAGGCCGAGGCCTCGCTGTTCGCCGAGCTGGGCCACACGCTGGACGAGGCGGACCGCGCCCACGTGGTCGGCGGCCCGATGTCCCGGGTGATGGAGTACCTGGTCGGCCGCACCGGGGCGGACATCTCCCCGGCCGACCTCGGGGTGCTGGTGAACCAGCGCTTCGTGGAGCTGCTGGCCGGCGGCGTGCCGCTCATGCCGGGCGCCGAGCGACTGCTCAACACCCTCGACGCGCACGGGATCCCGGCCGCCCTGGTGTCCGCCTCGCACCGGCACGTGATCGACATCGTGCTGCGCTCGCTGGGTGCCGAACACTTCGCCTTCAGCATCGGCGGGGACGAGGTGGCGCGCACCAAGCCCTTCCCGGACCCGTACCTGGAGGCGGCCCGCCGGCTGGGCGCCGAGCCGGCCCGCTGCGTGGTGGTCGAGGACACCCCGACCGGGGTGCGCGCGGGCGAGGCGGCCGGTTGCCAGGTGATCGCGGTGCCCTCGATCGCGCCGATCGAGCCGGCGCCGTGGCGGCTGGTGGTCTCCTCGCTGGAGCAGGTGGACCTCGACCTGCTGCGGTCGCTGGTCGCCGCGCGAGTGTGATTGTCATCTCATTGCGGGTGCGTGCTACTCGCCGGTAAAGGGGGACCGCCCCGCCGTCACGTACGGCGGCTCGGGGAGAAAACGGTCATTGCCTGACAAGTCGTCGGGACGGGCGTTCTGCCCATAAGGGCCGTGTCTCAAACGTCATCTTCGCGCGTATCGGTCGTACATGTTCGATATGGCACGCTACTCGGGTTCGCCGCCGGCCCCGCCCGGACCGCACCCAGAAGGAACACGTGCCCGTGAAGATTCCCGCCAGACGCCTGACAGTACTCGGCTGCGCCGGTCTGGTCGCCGTGACGGCGGCCGGCTGCGGATCGGTCAACGACGCCGTCAACGGTGACGGCGGCAGCAAGTCGATCACCATGGGCACCCGCGGCCTCACCAGCGTCCTGGACCCGGCGGGCGCCTACGACACCGGCTCGTGGCTGGTGCTCGCCAACACCTTCCAGTCGCTGCTCGCCTTCCCGCCCGCCGCCAGTTCCCCGACCCCGGACGCCGCCCAGTCCTGCGAGTTCGTCAGTGGGGACACCACCCAGTACCACTGCGTGCTCCGCCCCGGTCAGAAGTTCGCCAACGGCCACGCCCTCACCGCCGCCGACGTCGTGTTCTCGATCCAGCGGACCAAGAAGATCAAGGATCCGAACGGTCCGGGCGGCCTGCTGGACACGATCAAGTCGGTCGAGGCGAAGGGCGACAGCGAGGTGGTCTTCCACCTCTCCGCACCCGACGCCACCCTGCCGGCCAAGCTGGCCACCCCGGCCGGCGCCATCGTCGACCACGAGGTCTACCCGGCCGACAAGCTGCTCGACAACGACAAGGTCGTCGGCTCCGGCCCGTACAAGTTCGACTCGGTCGAGACCATGACCCCCCAGGGCGGTAGCGCCAAGGTCCTCGCCAAGGTCGTGCTGACTCCCAACGGCAAGTACACCGGCGACGCGAAGCTGCAGAACGACAAGTTCATCGTGCGGTACTTCGACAGCCCCACCGCGCTGAAGGACGAGTTGGACAAGGGCGGTGTCGACCTCACCGACAACAGCCTGGAGCCGAACACCGCCGCCCGGATCCTCGACGACCAGCAGAGCGGCAAGGGCGACCTGACCGTTGTCGAGGGCGAGAGTTCCGACACCAACTCGATCGCCTTCAACACCAAGGACGCCACCACCGGGAACCTTGCCGTCCGTCAGGCCGTGGCGCAGCTGGTCGACCGGAAGGCCCTCGCCCGCGACGTCTTCGCGCGCACCGTCCAGCCGCTGTACTCGATGGTCCCGACCGGCATCACCGGCCACAACACCGCCTTCTACGACAAGTACGGCGACCCCGACGTCGCCAAGGCCAAGGCGATCCTCGCAGCGGCCAAGGTCGCCGTCCCGGTCAAGCTCAACCTCGCCTCGGGGCGCTCGCGCACCGGCACCAACGAGACCGACACGCTGAAGCGCCAGTTGGAGAACGGCGGCCTGTTCCAGGTCACCACCCAGGTGGAGAACGACCCGGCCGCCTACCAGAAGGGCCGCAGCGAGGGCAAGTACCAGGCGTACCTGGTCGGATGGACCGCGGACTACCCGGACCCCGACAACTACATCGGGCCGCTGGTCACCGAGGACAGCGTCTACCGCACCGGGTGGGAGGACGAGCGGATCAGTCAGAAGCTGCTGCCGGAAGGTCTCAAGCAGGCCGACCGCGGCGCCGCGAACGGGATCTACAACCAGGTCCAGGGCATCGTCGCGGAGAACGTGCCGCTGATCCCGATGTTCCAGACCAAGGCCTTCTTCGCGGCCAAGCCGTACGTCACCGGCGTCGAGTCGACCATCGACACCACCGGCGTCTTCCGCTTCTGGGAGATCGGCCGCAACAAGAAGTAGCGCCCCCGCGCACGGCGGCCCGCCGCCTCCCCCGGACCGGGGCGAGGCGGCGGGCCGCTCGGCGTCCTACAGGGTGCCCGGGCGCACCAGCCCGCTCTCGTACGCGTACACCGCGGCCTGCACCCGGTCGCGCAGCTGGAGCTTGGTCAGCACGTGGCCCACGTGGGTCTTCACCGTGGTCTCGCTGACGAACAGCTCGGCCGCGATCTCGGCGTTCGACAGCCCGCGCGCGACCAGCTTCAGCACCTCCAACTCCCGCTCGGTCAGGGCCCCGAGGGCCTGCGGCGGGGCCTCCTCGCCGGAGGGCAGCTTGGTGGCGTACATGTCCAGCAGCCGGCGGGTGATGCTCGGCGCCAGCATCGCCGCGCCGTCCGCGACCACCCGGATCGCCTGCACCAGCTCCTCCGCCGGGACGTCCTTCAGCAGGAAGCCGCTGGCGCCCGCGCGCAGCGCCTCCACCACGTACTCGTCCAGGTCGAAGGTGGTCAGCACCAGCACCTTGGCCGGGCCGTCGCGCCCCGGCCCGGCGATCCGGCGGGTCGCCTCGACGCCGTCCATCCGCGGCATCCGGATGTCCATCAGCACCACGTCGGGCTGCAGCGCCCGCACCTGGTCCAGCGCCTGCTGGCCGTCGCCGGCCTCGCCGACCACCACCAGGTCGGACTCGGCCTCCAGGATCATCCGGAAACCGGTGCGCAGCAGTGGCTGGTCGTCGACCAGCAGCACTCGGATCGTCACTCGGACTCCTTGCTCATCGGATCCCCCGTGGGATCGTCCTCATTCCGACGTACGTGATTCCGACGTACGTGATTCCGACGTACGCGATTGCGACGCCAGCGCCAGCGGCAGCGGGTACGGCGGCGGCGTGCCGCCGAACTCCGGGCAGCTGGCCTGGTGGTCGCACCAGTCGCAGAGCCGGTTGCGGGTCGCCGGGAAGTCCCCGGTGGCCACCGCGTGGCTGATCCGCTCCCAGAGCGCCTGCAGCTTGCGCTCCACCGCGAGCAGGTCGGCCTCGTCCGGGTCGTAGCTCACCACGTTCCCGCCCCCGCCGAGGTAGACCAGCTGCAGCCGCTTGGGGATCACGCCCTTCCAGCGCCACACGACCAGCGCGTAGAACTTCATCTGGAACATCGCCTTGCCCTCGAAGTCCCGCGAGGGCGCCCGGCCGGTCTTGTAGTCCACCAGCCGGACCTCGCCGGTCGGGGCGACGTCGACCCGGTCGATGTAGCCGCGCAGCAGCAGCCCCGACTCCAGCGCCGTCTCCACGTACAGCTCGCGCTCCACCGGGTGCAGCCGGGTCGGGTCCTCCAGCGCGAACCACTGGCCGACCAGCTTCTCGGCGTCCGCCAGCCAGCGGGTCAGCGCCGCGCCGTCCGGGTCCTCCGGGAACAACCCGCCCAGCTCCGGCCGTTCACCGAGCAGCCGCTCCCACTGGGGGCGCAGCAGGCCCAGCGCCCGCTCCGGCGTCCGCTCGGCGGCCGGGCTGTCGAACAGCCGCTCCAGCACCGCGTGCACCAGGGTGCCCCTGGTCGCGGCGGCGCTCGGCGGCTCCGGCAGCCGGTCGATCACCCGCAGCCGGTACAGCAGGGGGCAGGTGAGGAAGTCCCCCGCACGGGACGGGGACAGGCCGGTCGGCGGCGCCGCCGGGCGGGGCGCGGCCCCGGCGGCGGGGGTGTCGGTCTGCTGCATGCCTACGACCCTATTGCCCTTCGCTGCCATCCCGCTGCCACCCGGCTGCCACGGCGGCCGCGCAGTGGGTATGAAGGGAGCGTGGGGCGTGGGGCGGCGCCGGGCCGCGATCACGTAGCGTGGGCGCACCGGGGCACGACGGGGGATGACGACCGAAGGGATCACGGTGAGCGACAGCAGGGGGCAGCAGACCTCCGACCAGCCACCGCGGGACGACCGCGGGCGCCCGGCGGGCGGCCCGCCCGAGCGGCCCGAGCGCGGCGGCGGCATCCTGATGGGCCGCCCCTTCGGCGTGCCCGTCTACGTCACCCCCTCCTGGTTCGTCATCGCCGCCCTGATCACCTGGGTCTTCGGCGGCCAGCTCGGCGACGTCCTGCCCGACCTGGGTGCGGCCCGCTACCTGGTCGCGTTCTTCTTCGCCGTCGCCTTCTACGCGTCCGTCCTGGTCCACGAGCTCGCCCACACCCTCGTCGCGCTGCGCTACCGGCTCGGGGTCAGGCGCATCCAGCTGCAGTTCTTCGGCGGGGTGTCGGAGATCGAGAACGAGGCCACCTCGCCGTGGCGCGAGTTCTGGCTGGCCTTCGTCGGCCCGCTGCTCTCGCTGCTGCTCGGCGGGGTGTTCTACCTCGGGGTGCGGGCCGTGGAGCTGTCCACCGTCCCCGGGGTGCTGCTGACCGGGCTGATGGTCTCCAACCTGGTGGTCGCCGCCTTCAACCTGCTGCCCGGCCTGCCGCTGGACGGCGGCCGGATGCTGCGTGCGGTGGTCTGGGCGGCCACCGGCCGGCCGATGGCCGGCACCGTCGCCGCCGCCTGGGCCGGCCGGGCGCTGGCGATCGGCGTGCTGATCGGCCTGCCGCTGGTCAGCGCCTCGCGCAACGTCGAGCGCACCACCACCGACACCCTGGTGGACGCGGTGCTGGCCGCCGTACTCGCCGCGATCATCTGGAACGGCGCCACCGGCAGCCTGCGCAACGCCCGGCTCAAGGAGGTGCTGCCCGGCCTGCGGCTGCGCGACCTCGCCCGCCGGGCCGTCGAGGTCACCGCCGACACCCCGCTCGGCGAGGCGCTGCGGCGCGCCCGCGAGGCCCAGGCCGGCGCGGTCGTCGTGGTGGACGGCCGGGGCGAGCCAACCGCCATCGTCCGCGAGTCGGCGGTCCGGGCCGTACCGGAGCACCGCCGTCCGTGGGTCGCGGTCGGCGCGCTCGCCCGCGACCTCGAACCCGGGATGCGGCTGGACGCCGAGCTCAGCGGCGAGGCCCTGCTGCGCGCCGTCCAGGCGACCCCGGCGGGGGAGTACCTGGTGGTCGAGCCGGACGGCCGGATGTACGGCGTCGCCGCGCTCACCGACATCGAGCAGCGCCTGACCGCGGCCGTCGCCGGGCGCTGATCGGCCCCGGTGGGGAGGGGTGACGCACTTCCCGTAGGATTGCCCGCATGTCCGAACCGACCGGTGCCGCCCGCCGACGCGGGCCCTTCCAGGTCGGGGACCAGGTCCAGCTGACCGACCCCAAGGGTCGCCACTACACGTTCACGCTCCAGGCCGGGAACCAGTTCCACACCCACAAGGGTGCGTTCCCCCACGACGAGCTGATCGGCGCTCCCGAGGGCACGGTCGTGCGCACCACGGGGAACGTCCCGTACCTCGCGCTGCGCCCCCTGCTCCCCGACTACGTCCTGTCCATGCCGCGCGGCGCCGCCGTGATCTACCCCAAGGACGCGGGTCAGATCCTGGCGATGGCCGACATCTTCGCGGGTGCCCGCGTGGTCGAGGCCGGCGTCGGCTCCGGCGCGCTCAGCACGTACCTGCTGCGCGCCGTGGGAGAGCAGGGCATGCTCGCCTCCTACGAGCGCCGGCAGGACTTCGCCGACATCGCGCAGGGGAACGTCGAGCGCTACTTCGGCGGCCCGCACCCGGCCTGGAAGCTCACCGTGGGCGACCTCCAGGACAACCTGGTCGAGACCGACGTCGACCGCGTGATCCTCGACATGCTGGCCCCCTGGGAGTGCCTGGACGTCGCCGCCAAGGCGCTCGTCCCCGGCGGCCTGATCTGCTGCTACGTGGCCACCACCACGCAGATGTCGCGGACCGTCGAGGCGCTGCGCGAGCACGGCAGCTTCACCGAGCCGCAGGCCTGGGAGACCATGGTCCGCACCTGGCACCTGGAGGGCCTGGCCGTCCGCCCGGACCACCGGATGATCGGCCACACCGGCTTCCTGCTCACCGCCCGCCGCCTGGCGGACGGCGTCGAGCCGCCGCTGCGCCGCCGCCGCCCGGCCAAGGGCGCGTACGGCGAGGACTACGACAACGGGGCGCCCGAGCCCACCCTGCAGGAGCGGGCCGCGGCCCGCAAGGCCGCCCGCGACGGCGCGGCCGAGCAGCCCGATCTGGGCTGAGACACCGCCGCGCGGACGAAGGGGTGGCACGAGCAAGCTCGTGCCACCCCTTCGCAGTTCGCGCCACCCGGGTGTGGGACGATGCTCGCTCACCCACACCACTGGAGGGGACGCCTGGTGGAGACCGCGGTCAAGGCGACGGCTGGACAGCAGACCCCGCGGGGCCGGAACCGGCCCGGGCACGCGCGGACTTCCCCCTGGCACTGGGCGCTCGCCCTGGCCGGCTGCGGCGCGGTGGTCACCGCCGCCCTCGCCGCCGCCCCGGCGACCGGCACCCCGGTGCCCGCCCACCCCACCGCGGCGGCCCTGCCCGTGAGCGCCGCACCCGACCCGGCGAAGGCCCAACTCCCGCTCGACTGCGGCCCGTTCCCGGTGAAGACGGTACTGAACGTGCCCGCCGCGCTGGCCGACGGACGGCCCGCCGCGGTCGTCGCCGCGCGCTGCGACGCCGTCAACGGCACCCCGCCGGACGCCGTCTACCTGCTCGGCTTCGGCGCCGACCGCCGACCGGTGGTGCTGGCCACCCTGCTCTCCGAGCGCGAGAACCTCACCGTCGGCCGGCTCGCGCTGCGCTCGGACGGCGCGATCACCGGGCACGCGCGGGGGTATTCGAGCGAGGACGTGCCGCGCTTCAGCCCGGACATCTCACTCGACCTCACCTGGAAGCGGAAGGGCGGCGGCTGGGAACGCTCCCAGTCCGCCGCCCCGGTCACCGCCAGCTGACGGCCCGCCGCCCGGTCCGCCCGCTCGGGGCGGGCTACTCCGCGTCCGGCCCGTACACCTCGACCCGATCGGCGACCCGGCGCACGTGGATGCAGTCGCCGGGGCACTCCTTGGCCGAATCCACCACGTCCTGAAGGAGCGTCAGCGGCACCGGGGCGGTGTCCCCGGGCTGCTGGCGCAGCTCGTCGTCCGGGCCCTTCACGTAGGCCAGGCCGTCGATGTCCAGTTCGAAGACCTCGGGGGCGTACTGCACGCAGATGCCGTCGCCGGTGCACAGGTCCTGGTCGATCCACACCTCCAGGGGCTCGGTCGCCACCGCGGTCTGCTCGGTCACCGACATCGTTACCTGCCGTTTCTGTCCCGGGTCGCCCGCATTCCTGGGGCAATCCCGCCATTCGTACAACGATCGGAGCCGGCACTGCGGTCGCGATCGGATATCACTTCGCTCGACGATACATCTGGCCCGCTTTGGCCGGTGCGCGGTGGGTATCCCCTTAGCAGAGGGGAAGCACGCTGGGGCGAAGATCGGACACGCCCGTTCCATCTTTCTTGATCTAGGGGTTTACGGACCCCTGGTCCCAGGTAGGGTCTGGAAGCGTCCAGCTCCCCGGAGGAGGTGAGGACCGTGGCAGCCCACGATGACGACTACAACCGCAGCACCGGCAGGCCCGCTCGTGGTTCCGACGAGGCCGCTCAGGTCTCGTTCCTTGAGCAGGAAATCGCCGTGCTGCGCCGCAAGCTCGCCGACTCGCCGCGCAATTCGAGAATCCTCGAAGAGCGGATCGTCGAGCTCCAGACCAACCTGGCCGGCGTGACCGCCCAGAACGAACGGCTCGCCTCCACCCTGCGCGAGGCCCGCGACCAGATCGTGGCCCTCAAGGAGGAAGTGGACCGGCTGGCCCAGCCCCCGGCCGGGTTCGGCACCTTCCTCGAAGCGAACGAGGACGGCACGGCCGACATCTTCACCGGCGGGCGCAAGCTCCGCGTCAACGTCAGCCCGACCGTCGCCCTCGACGAGCTGCGGCGCGGCCAGGAAGTGATGCTCAACGAGGCCCTCAACATCGTGGACGCGATGGCCTTCGAGCGCATCGGCGAGATCGTCACCCTCAAGGAGGTCCTGGAGGACGGCGAGCGAGCCCTGGTCATCGGCCACACCGACGAGGAGCGGGTGGTGCGCCTCGCCGAACCGCTGCGCGAGGCCACCGTCCGGGCGGGGGACGCCCTGCTGCTGGAGCCCCGCTCCGGCTACGTGTACGAGGTCGTGCCGAAGTCCGAGGTCGAGGAACTGGTCCTCGAAGAGGTCCCGGACATCGACTACCGGCAGATCGGCGGCCTGAGCAACCAGATCGAGCTGATCCGCGACGCGGTCGAGCTGCCGTACCTGCACGCCGACCTCTTCAAGGAGTACGAGCTGCGCCCGCCCAAGGGCGTGCTGCTCTACGGCCCGCCCGGCTGCGGCAAGACGCTGATCGCCAAGGCGGTCGCCAACTCGCTGGCCAAGAAGGTCGCCGAGGTGACCGGCCGCCCGCAGGGGAAGAGCTACTTCCTCAACATCAAGGGCCCCGAGCTGCTCAACAAGTACGTCGGCGAGACCGAGCGGCAGATCCGGCTGGTCTTCCAGCGGGCCCGGGAGAAGGCGAGCGAGGGCACGCCCGTCATCGTCTTCTTCGACGAGATGGAGTCGCTGTTCCGCACCCGCGGCTCCGGCGTCAGCTCGGACGTGGAGAACACCATCGTCCCCCAGCTGCTCGCCGAGATCGACGGCGTGGAGGGCCTGGAGAACGTCATCGTCATCGGCGCCTCGAACCGCGAGGACATGATCGACCCGGCGATCCTGCGGCCCGGCCGCCTGGACGTCAAGATCAAGATCGAGCGCCCGGACGCCGAGGCCGCGAAGGACATCTTCTCCAAGTACCTCAAGGACTCGCTGCCGTTCCACCCGGACGACCTCAAGGAGCACGACGGCTCCGTCGACACCACGGTCGCCGCGATGATCCAGTCGGTCGTGGAGCGGATGTACTCCGAGACGGAGGAGAACCGCTTCCTGGAGGTCACCTACGCCAACGGTGACAAGGAGGTCCTGTACTTCAAGGACTTCAACTCCGGCGCGATGATCCAGAACATCGTCGACCGCGCGAAGAAGATGGCCATCAAGGACTTCCTCGACCACGGTCAGCGCGGCCTGCGCGTCTCCCACCTGCTCGCCGCCTGCGTGGACGAGTTCAAGGAGAACGAGGACCTGCCCAACACCACCAACCCGGACGACTGGGCCCGCATCTCCGGCAAGAAGGGCGAGCGGATCGTCTTCATCCGCACGCTCGTCACCGGCAAGCAGGGCGCCGAGTCCGGCCGTTCGATCGACACCGTCGCCAACACGGGCCAGTACCTGTAAGGCACGCGGTGACCCGGGCCGGCAGCGGCCCCCGGAGCAGTACGCACACCGTCCGGCTGTGGCGCCTCGCGGCCCCGCAGCCGGACGGCGCGTCTCGGGGCCCGCCGTCCGGCGCCGGGTTCTAGGCTCGACCCACCGTTCGCGGGCAGAGGAGCGCCGGCGCCGGTGTTGTCCGCGGTACGTCGGCGTGTTCCGCCCGAGGGGGCGGCGCACAAGGCAAGGAGGGCCGCATGACCGTACGGCGCGTGATGGGCATCGAGACCGAGTACGGGATCTCCGTGCCCGGGCACCCCAACGCCAACGCCATGCTCACCTCGTCCCAGATCGTCAACGCGTACGCGGCGGCGATGCACCGGGCACGGCGGGCCCGCTGGGACTTCGAGGAGGAGAACCCGCTGCGCGACGCGCGGGGCTTCGACCTCGCGCGGGAGGTGGCGGACGCCAGCCAGCTGACCGACGAGGACATCGGCCTCGCCAACGTCATCCTGACCAACGGGGCCCGGTTCTACGTGGACCACGCGCACCCCGAGTACAGCTCGCCCGAGGTGACCAACCCGCGCGACGCCGTGCTGTGGGACAAGGCCGGCGAACGGATCATGGCGGCCGCGGCGCGGCGCGCGCTGGAGCTGCCCAACGGGCAGAACATCCACCTGTACAAGAACAACACCGACAACAAGGGCGCCTCCTACGGCACCCACGAGAACTACCTGATGAAGCGGGCGACGCCGTTCGCCGACATCGTCCGCCACCTGACCCCGTTCTTCGTCTCCCGCCAGGTCGTGACCGGTGCCGGCCGGGTCGGCCTCGGCCAGGACGGCTCGGCGCACGGCTTCCAGATCAGCCAGCGGGCGGACTACTTCGAGGTCGAGGTCGGCCTGGAGACCACCCTCAAGCGGCCGATCATCAACACCCGGGACGAGCCGCACGCCGACGCCGAGAAGTACCGCCGGCTGCACGTGATCATCGGGGACGCCAACCTCTCCGAGATCTCCACCTACCTCAAGCTGGGCACCACCTCGCTGGTCCTGTCGATGATCGAGGACTCCTTCATCGCCTCCGACCTCGCCGTCGACCAGCCGGTGCGCACCCTGCACCGGGTCTCCCACGACCCGGACCTCAAGCACCTGATCACCCTGCGCAACGGGCGCAAGCTCACCGCCGTCCAGCTCCAGCTGGAGTACTTCGAGCTGGCCCGCAAGTACGTCGAGGACCGCTTCGGCACCGACGCCGACGAGCAGACCGTGGACGTGCTGACCCGCTGGGAGGACGTCCTCGGGAGGCTGGAGCGCGACCCGATGTCGCTCTCCCGGCAGCTGGACTGGATCGCCAAGCGGGAGATCCTGGAGGGCTACCGCAGCCGGGACGCCCTGGAGTGGGACAACCCGCGGCTGCACCTGGTCGACCTCCAGTACAGCGACGTACGGGCCGAGAAGGGCCTCTACAACCGCCTGGTGGCCCGCGGCCGGTTCGAGCGGCTGGTGACCGAGGAGGAGGTCGAGCGGGCCGTCACGCAGCCCCCGGAGGACACCCGGGCGTACTTCCGCGGGCGCTGCCTCGACCAGTACGCCGAGCACGTCGCGGCGGCCTCCTGGGACTCGGTGATCTTCGACCTGCCGGGCCGGGACTCGCTGCAGCGGGTGCCCACGCTGGAGCCGCTGCGCGGCACCCGCAACCACGTCAAGGAGCTGCTGGACCGCTGCCGCACGGCGGAGGACCTGCTCCGCGTGCTGTCCGGCGGGTAACTTTTCGATCACCACGGGTGAACGTCCGCCGAATGGGAATCATCCGGGGTGGCAGCGGGTGTTGGACAGGAAGTGCCACCGGTGAACCGGGAGCAGCAGTCGCACCTTGTGTATAGGGTCGGTGCAGCAGCACCGACCCGACCGTGCCAGACGAATCGAGCGGGGTGAGGGAAATGGCGAGCAAGGACACCGGCGGCGGCCAGCAGCGGGCGAACCGCTCCTCCGAGGAGGTCGAGGAGCAGGCCGCGGAAACCCAGAATTCCGACGACCTCAAGGAGCGCCAGGAAAAGCTGAGCGACGACGTCGACGCGGTACTCGACGAAATCGACGAGGTCTTGGAGTCGAACGCCGAAGATTTCGTGCGTGGCTTTGTGCAAAAGGGTGGGCAGTAGCCCTCGGCCCCGGTATTCGGGAATTCACGGTCGCGACCGTCGAAACGCGGCCGGGCGGCCCGGCCGCCCGGCCGTCCGGCACCGGCCCTCCACCCGTGGACGATGATCGTCGGGCGGGTAGGGTGCGGGCAGCGCGCGCTTCAAGCTACCTGGAAGGAATCGTGTGGAAGCCAACACTCGTGGCACCGGGCGTCTACCGGCTGCCTTCCTGACTCCGGGGTCGTCCTCGTTCCTGGACTTCCTCGCCGAGCACAAGCCGGAGCTCCTGCCGGGCCGCGCCGGGCTCCCCGTGGGCACCGTGGTCGAGGCCCCGCACGGGACCACGATCGTCGCCGCGGTCTTCGACGGCGGCGTGGTGATCGCCGGTGACCGCCGGGCGACCATGGGCAACGTGATCGCCCAGCGTGACATCGAGAAGGTCTTCCCGGCCGACGAGTACAGCGCGGTCGGCATCGCCGGCACCGCCGGCCTCGCGGTCGAGATGGTCCGGCTGTTCCAGCTGGAGCTGGAGCACTACGAGAAGATCGAGGGCACCACGCTCTCCCTGGAGGGCAAGGCCAACCGCCTCACCACCATGATCCGGGGCAACCTCGGCATGGCGATGCAGGGCCTGGCCGTCGTCCCGATGTTCGCCGGCTACGACCTCGACCGGGGCCGCGGCCGGATCTTCAACTACGACGTCACCGGCGGGCGTTCGGAGGAGCGCGGCTTCGCGGCCACCGGCTCCGGCTCGGTCTTCGCCCGTGGCTCCCTGAAGAAGCTCTACCGCGAGGACCTGACGGCCGAGCAGGCCGCCACCCTGGTCGTCCAGGCGCTCTACGACGCGGCCGACGACGACTCCGCCACCGGCGGCCCCGACCTCGCCCGCAAGATCTACCCGATCGTCTCGCTGATCACCGAGGACGGCTTCCGCCGGCTCACCGAGGCGGAGGTCGCCGAGATCGCCGTCGCCATCACGGACGAGCGCCTGGCCCGTCCGAACGGCCCGCAGGCCCCGCTGATCTAGCCACACCTACAGGAAAGGGACGACCGCCGGTGTCGACACCGTTCTACGTCTCGCCCCAGCAGGCCATGGCGGACCGCGCGGAGTACGCCCGCAAGGGCATCGCGCGCGGCCGCAGCGTGGTCGTGCTCACCTACGCCGACGGCATCGTCTTCGTCGCCGAGAACACCTCGCGGGCGCTGCACAAGGTCTCCGAGATCTACGACAAGATCGCCTTCGCGGCGGTCGGCCGCTACAACGAGTTCGAGAACCTGCGCATCGGCGGCGTCCGCTACGCCGACCTGCGCGGCTACTCCTACGACCGGGCCGACGTCACGGCCCGCGGGCTCGCCAACGTCTACGCCCAGACCCTGGGCACCATCTTCTCCTCGGTCGGCGAGAAGCCGTACGAGGTCGAGCTGATCGTCGCCGAGGTCGGCCGCGGCGCCGACCAGGACCAGATCTACCGGCTCACGCCGGACGGCTCGGTCGTCGACGAGAAGAACTACGTGGTGGTCGGCGGCAACGCCGACTCCATCGGCAACTACCTGGGCCAGCGCCACCGCGCGGGGCTGAGCCTGACCGACGCGGTCAGGGTCGCCGTGGACTCGCTCGCCCGCGACCCCAACGGCGGCAGCCCGCGCACCCTCACGCCGGAGCAGCTGGAGGTGGCCGTCCTCGACCGCCAGCGGTTCCAGCAGCGCAAGTTCAAGCGGATCCTGGGCAACCAGCTGGGCCGGTTGCTCGACGGGGACCAGTCCGCCGAGGCGGACGACGACGAGTCGGCGGCCCCGCCGACCGGCGAGTAGTGCCTGCGGAGTCCCGGACGGCGGCCCGACCGCCGTCCGGGACTCCGGTGCCCCTGCGGCGGCCCGGCCGTCGTGGAGGCGGTTTCGGACAGCTCCGACAGAGAATGGAGTGCTCATGGACCGCCGGATTTTCGGGCTGGAGAACGAGTACGGCGTGACCTGCACGTTCCGCGGGCAGCGACGGCTGTCGCCGGACGAGGTGGCGCGGTACCTGTTCCGCCGGGTCGTCTCCTGGGGCCGCAGCAGCAACGTCTTCCTGCGCAACGGCGCCCGGCTGTACCTCGACGTCGGCTCGCACCCCGAGTACGCCACCCCCGAGTGCGACGACGTGGTCGAGCTCGTGACCCACGACAAGGCCGGCGAGCGGATCCTCGAAGGCCTCCTGGTGGACGCCGAGCGGCGGCTGCACGAGGAGGGCATCGCCGGCGACGTCTACCTCTTCAAGAACAACACCGACTCGGCCGGCAACTCCTACGGCTGCCACGAGAACTACCTGGTGGCCCGGCACGGCGAGTTCTCCCGGCTCGCGGACGTGCTGATCCCGTTCCTGGTCACCCGGCAGCTGATCTGCGGCGCCGGCAAGGTGCTGCAGACCCCGCGCGGCGCGGTGTACTGCGTCAGCCAGCGGGCCGAGCACATCTGGGAGGGCGTCAGCTCCGCCACCACCCGCTCCCGCCCGATCATCAACACCAGGGACGAGCCGCACGCGGACGCCGAGCGCTACCGCCGGCTGCACGTGATCGTCGGCGACTCCAACATGTCCGAGACCACCACGCTGCTCAAGGTCGGCGCCACCGACCTGGTGCTGCGGCTGATCGAGGCCGGTGTGGTGATGCGCGACCTCACCCTGGAGAACCCGATCCGGGCGATCCGCGAGGTCAGCCACGACCTCACCGGCACCCACCAGGTCCGGCTCGCGAACGGCCGCGAGGCCAGCGCGCTGGACATCCAGGAGGAGTACTACAGCAAGGCCCTGGAGTTCGCCGACCGCAAGGGCATCAACACCGGCACCATCGCCCGGGTCCTCGACCTGTGGGGCCGCACCCTGGAGGCCGTCCGCACCGAGCGGCTGGACGGGGTGGCCACCGAGATCGACTGGATCATGAAGTACAAGCTCATCGAGCGCTACCGCGAGAAGCACCAGATGAGCATGTCCAACCCGCGGGTGGCACAGATCGACCTCGCGTACCACGACATCCACCGCCGCCGCGGCCTGTTCTACCTGCTCCAGGGCAAGGGGCAGGCGCAGCGGGTCACCACCGACCTGAAGACCTTCGAGGCGAAGTCGCTGCCGCCGCAGACCACCCGGGCCCGGCTGCGCGGGGACTTCATCCGCCGGGCGCAGGAGCAGCGGCGGGACTTCACGGTGGACTGGGTGCACCTGAAGCTGAACGACCAGGCGCAGCGGACGGTGCTCTGCAAGGACCCGTTCCGTTCGGTGGACGAGCGGGTGGAGAAGCTGATCGCCGGGATGTAGCCCGCGCGTTCGTGATCAAGGTGTGTGCCGGCCCCGGTGGTGTCTACCGGGGCCGGACGCATGCCGGGCATACGCTGTCCGTCGAGTCTGGAGAGCCGACTTCGATCGACAGTTAGGACCACCGTGCGCCGCACCGCCGGTTTGCTTCTCACCCTGCCGCTGCTGCTCGCGGTCGCCTGCAGCAGTTCGCCCAAGGCGGCTTCCCCGGCGACGCCGTCCGCGGCGAGCGCGCCCCCGACCGTGCCCGCTCCGGTCAACGAGGCGTCGCCGATGCCGACCCTCTCGGGCGGCGGGTTCGGGAGCAAGGCGACCATCACGATCCCCGAGGGCGCCCAGCCCAGCGGGCAGTTCGTGGTGAACACGGTGAGCGAGGGCGAGCGCGCGGCGGTCGGCAAGGGCGACTGGGTGACGGTCAACTACACGGCGAAGGACTGGACCACCGGCAAGGACCTGCCCAGCTCGTACGACCCGAGCGGCAAGCCGCAGCTCTACCAGGCGGGCAGCGGGCAGCTGGTGCCCGCGCTCGACCAGAGCGTGATCGGCAAGAAGACCGGCAGCCGGCTGCTGGTGGTGGCCCCGCCGGCCGCCGCCTTCGGCGACTCCGGCTCCGAACAGCTCGGGGTGGCCAAGGGCGACACCGTGGTGTTCGTGCTGGACATCGTGGAGAGCCTGCCGCAGGACTCCACCCTGACCGGGAACATGACCCAGGCGGCCGCGACCCTGCCGCAGGTCAAGGACAACGGCAAGGCCGCGATGACGATCACGGTCCCGGCCGGGCAGGCCGCGCCGGCCGACCTCCAGCAGGCGTTGCTGATCAAGGGCGAGGGGAAGCAGGTCAAGAGCGGGCAGACCCTGGTGGTGCAGTACACCGGGGTGCTGTGGAGCAACGGCCAGCAGTTCGACGCCTCCTGGACGCACGGCGGCGCGCAGGCCGTCCAGATCGGCACCGGCAGCGTGATCGAGGGCTGGGACAAGGGGCTGGTCGGGCAGACCGTGGGCAGCCGGGTGCTGCTGGTGGTGCCCCCGGCACAGGGGTACAAGGACCAGGCGCAGGGGGCGGTGCCGGCGAACTCCACGCTGGTCTTCGTGATCGACATTCTGGAAGCGGTCTAGGAACTCGGCCCGGGGATTCCGTAGGCTTGGGCGGACGCTCGTACGACAACGACGCGTCCGCCCTCATCCTTAGCTGTCATACTGCCCCTCGCACTGTGGCAGGCGCCGCCCGGCGCGAAGGTCCGGCGGGCGGGTGGTGCGACGCCGACCCGGCACTCACCACGCCGGGGCCAGACCTGGAAGACCTCGTGGCGAGATGGATGGGGAGTCATGACTGAGAAGACGCCGAGCCCGGGCGGGGCCGGCACCGCCGACAGCTCTGCGGGTGACCCGACCGCCTCGCGTCCCGGCGGCGCGGTCGGGGGCGATCGCGAGTCGATCGTCGTTCCGCCGTCGATCCTGGCGCAGCAGGCCGGCTGGGCGCAGCCCGGCGAGCAGCCGACCGCCGCCGGCGGCGGGACCAGGACCGATGACGAGACCCCGCAGATCTTCGCCTCCACGGTGCGCCGGTCCGACGTCTCCGAGGCCGGGTACGACGAGAACCCGCCCGGGGTGGGCCGGCTCGGTGTGATCCTCGGCACGGTGCTGGCCGTGCTGCTGGCCGGCAGCGCCGTGACGCTCTACCTGGTGAACAAGGACGGCGGGTCCAAGGACAGCCCCTCGGCCGCCAAGCCGGACGCGGTGAAGACCGCGCCGCCGACCCCGACCGCCGACCCGGTGCCGCCGATCAAGGACGACGCCAAGGTGCTGCCGACGATCACCGGCGACTTCGGCAAGAAGGCCGAGATCCAGGTGCCCGGCGACAAGTCGGACGGCTCCTTCGTGGTCAAGGTCCTCTCCGAGGGCAGCGGCGCCAAGGTGGAGAAGGGCAACTGGACCTCGGTGGACTACACCGCCAAGGACTGGACCACCGGCAAGGACATCCCGAGCTCGTACGACAACAGCGGCAAGCCGCAGATCTTCCAGGCCGGCGCCGACGCGCTGATCCCGGCGCTGGACCAGGCCGTGGTCGGGAAGAAGGCCGGCTCCCGGCTGCTCGTGGTGGCCCCGCCGGCCGCCGCCTTCGGCTCCCAGGGCAAGGCCGACATGTCGATCGGTGCCAAGGACGACCTGATCTTCGTGATCGACATCCGCAACAGCAACGCGCCCGACGCGGTGGTCAGCGGCACCGTGACCCCGCCGCCGGCGGACTTCCCGCAGGTCAAGGACAACGGCAAGAAGCCGGCCGAGATCACCCCGGTGGCCGGCGCCAAGGACCCGACCGAGCTGAAGACGCACGTCCTGATCAAGGGCGAGGGCCCGAAGGTGGAGAAGGGCGAGAAGGTCGTCGTCCAGTACACCGGCGCGCTGTTCAAGGACGGCAAGGTCTTCGACTCCTCGCTGAGCAAGGGCCAGGCGTTCTCCTTCCCGGTCGGCGGCGGCCAGGTCATCCAGGGCTGGGACCAGGGGCTGGCCGGCCAGACCGTGGGCAGCCGGGTCGAGCTGGTCATCCCGGCCGCGCTGGCCTACGGGGACAAGGGCCAGGGCGACATCCCGCCCGGCTCGACGCTGGTCTTCGTGGTGGACATCCTGGACGCGGGTCAGGGCTGATCCACTTTCGGGTGACAATGGTGTGCGTGTGACCTTCGGGTCCGGCCGCGTGGCCGGACCCGGACGGGCGGCGGGCGCCCGTATCGTGGTCCGCCCCGGCACGGTCGGGGCGGACCGGGTGCGGGCGCCCGCCGCTTGGTCGTGTATGGAATTGCGAACGTGAGAAGAGGGACTATGGCCGTGAACCTCAACGAGAAGCCCGAGATCGACTTCCCGATCGGTGACGCTCCGACCAAGCTGCAGATCCGCGACATCGTCGTGGGTGACGGCGAGGAGGCCAAGGAGGGCCAGGTCGTCAGCGTCCGCTACGTCGGCGTGACCTTCGAGACCGGCGAGGAGTTCGACGCGAGCTGGAACCGGAGCCCGAACGAGTTCCGCTTCCCGCTCGGCGCCGGCCGGGTCATCCAGGGCTGGGACAAGGGCGTCGTCGGCATGAAGGTCGGCGGCCGCCGCGAGCTGACCATCCCGTCGACGATGGCGTACGGCGCCCAGTCGCCGTCGCCGCTCATCCCGCCGCACTCGACCCTGATCTTCGTGGTCGACCTGCTGGCCGTCTGAGCCCCGCTCCAGCCGTGGGCCGGACCCCTTCGGGGGCCCGGCCCACGGGCGTGTCCGGGGCCTGCCGGGACCGGGTGCGGGGCGCGTGGGGGACCGGGGGCGGGACGCGGCTTTTGCAGTGCGTACCGCTACCGGTACGGTCGGTCCCGCCGGGTGTGGATCGCCCGGTTGGCGCACCCCGCGCGCGGCGCGGCACACCGGAAGGGTCAGCGATGGCGATCGCCAAGGCAGAGCGGCTGATGAATCTCGCCCTGTGCCTGATGAACACCAGACGTCCGCTCTCCAAGAAGGAGCTGCGGGAATCCATCGAGGCGTACCGCGAGGCCTGGCAGCACAGCAGCGAGGACGCCTTCAACCGGATGTTCGAGCGGGACAAGGACGACCTGCGCGAGCTCGGCCTGGTGATCGACGTCGACGAGAACGCGCTGGACGGCGAGCTGGGCTACCTCGCCCGCGCGGACCGCAACCGGCTGCCCGAGATCGCGCTGGACGCCGAGGAGGCCGCCGCGCTCACCCTGGCCGCCCGGGTCTGGCAGCAGGCCAAGATGTCCGGCGCGGCCAGCGGCGCGCTGCAGAAGCTGCGCGCGGCGGGAGTCCCGTTCGCCGAGGCCGGCGGCCGCACCGCGCTGGAGCCGCGGATCCCCGCCCGGGAGGCCGCGTTCGAGCCGCTGCTCACCGCCGCCCGGGACCGCCGCCCGGTCACCTTCGAGTACCGCAAGGCCGGTGCGGCCGCCGTCGAGCAGCGCACCGTCGAGCCGTGGGCGCTGGAGTGCTGGCGCGGGCACTGGTACCTCGCCGGGTACGACCGGGACCGCGGCGACGCCCGGGTGTTCCGGCTCAGCCGGATCACCGGCAAGGTGCGGGCGAAGGGCGGCGCCTTCGTCCAGGCGGTGCCCGAGCACGTCGACGTGCGCGCCACCGTGGCCAAGTTCGCCGGGGAGGGCGCCACCGCGACCGCGATCGTGCGGGTCCGCCGGGGCGCGGGCTTCCCGCTGCGCACCAAGGCGCTGAGCAGCGAGCGGGTCGACGAGACCTGGGACGAGCTGGAGATCCCGTACGGCAACGGGCTGGGCGCCGACCTGGCGGAGTTCGGGCCGGACGTGCTGGTGCTCGGGCCGGAGGAGCTGCGGGCGGATGTGGTCGACCGGCTTCGGGCGGTCGCGGGGCTGGAGTCGGAGGACGTACGAGCGTGAGCAATGCGATCGACCAGACGCGGCGGATGCTGTCGTTGGTCACCTACCTGCGGGAGCGGCCCGGGGCCGAGGTGGCCGAGGTGGCCCGCGCGTTCGGGATCTCCGAGCGCGAGCTGATCGGGGACCTCAACGTGCTGCCGATGTGCGGCACCAGCTTCCGCGGCGGCGACCTGCTCGACATCGACACCGACGGCGAGCGGATCTGGTGGCACAACGTGGACGACGTCGCCCAGCCGCTGCGGCTGGCCGCCGACGAGGCCACCGCGCTGCTGGTGGCCGCCCGCGCGGTGGCCGGGCTGCCCGGGCTGCGGGCCGGCGACCGCGAGGCGCTCACCCGGGCCGTCGCCAAGATCGAGAACGCGGCCGGGGAGAGCGCCGAGAGCAGCGCCCGGGTCGGTGTGACCTTCGAGGCGGAGAGCCACGTCTTCGCCGACATCGACCGCGCGCTCAGCGAGGGCCGGCGGCTCTGGCTGCGCTACTACTCGCACGGGCGCGGCGGGATGACCGAGCGGGAGGTCGACCCGATCCGGCTGCTCACCGAGGGGCACACCTACCTGGAGGCCTGGTGCCGCACCTCGGAGGACCACCGGATGTTCCGGCTCGACCGGGTCGCCGAGATCCGCGTGCTGGACGTCCCGGCGGACCCGCCCCGGCGTGAGCCGCGCGACCTGAGCGGCGGGCTGGTCAACCCGGCCGCGGACGACCCGGAGGTCGTCGTCGAGGTCTCCTCCGGCGGGCGCTGGGTGGCCGAGTACTACACCCACGACAAGGCCGAGGAGCTCCCGGACGGCGGGCTGCGGATCACCCTGCGCAGCGCCGACCCCTCCCAGCTGCGCCCGCTGGCGCTGCGGCTGGGCCGGGACGGGCGGATCGTGTCGCCGCCCGAGCTGGCCGAGCAGGCGCGCTCGGCGGCGCGGGACGCGCTGGCGGCGTACGGGGAGGGGCGGGTCTGAGCGGTGGAAGCCGGGACGAGATTCAAGGTGTACTGCTCCGAGTGCCGGGAGAAGGTGGAGCTCCCGGCCGAGGAGTTCCGGCTGACCCTCGGCCGCACCCCGGCTCAGGCGCACTACAGCTTCGGCTGCCCGCGCTGCGGGGCGGCGGTGCGCAAACCGGCCGGGGAGAAGATCGTCGAGGCGCTGACCGAGGCGGGGGTGCGCACCATGCGGCTCGTCCCGGCGGAGGGGTAGCGGCCGCCCGGCCGGCGGCTTTGCGGCCCGTATAGGGTGGGGCGCATGTCCTGGATGCTCGTCGCCGCCGTCCTGCTCGCCACCGCGGGCCTGCTGGTCCTCGGGGTCCTCGCGATCCGGCTGTGGCTGGACGTGCGGGCGCTGGCGAAGGGCGTGGACGAGGCCTCCCGGGCGCTGACCGTGGCGGCCGGCGACCTGGCCGACGCGGCTTCGGCGGCCGGCGCCCGTTAGCACGGCCGAGGCATCCGCGGTACGGGGACTGCTGCGCGGGTGTGAGGGCGGGTTACGCTCTCAGCTGGCCCCCGGAACGCCGGTCGGGGGCCGCCGTCCCGTTCGGGCGGCCGTCGTCGGGGCGTCATTCGCAGCGGTTACCATCCGCGCGGACGGCCCGCCGGGCCGCCATGACTGAAGGTGGTCGCGCATGCGCATCTCGATGACCGCGATCGTGGTGGTCGTGATCTTCGCCATCGTGCTGTTCGGAGCCAAGCGGCTGCCCGAGGTGGCGCGCTCGCTCGGGCAGTCGCTGCGCATCCTGAAGAGCGAGGCCAAGGCGATGCGTACGGACGGAGAGCCGGACGCGCCCGCCGCGCCCGTCGAGGGCGGGGCCGGATCGAGCTCGGTCAGGACCGTCCAGTCCGCGCCGGGGGCCACCTCCACGGCCCGTCCGGTGGCCGAGCGCGAAGGGCGGAGTTGAGCCGCGTCGCCCGTACCCGCGTGACGTACGCGACCACGGAGGCCCGTCGACCGGCGGGCCTCTACGCACGATCTTCTGAGGACCGGGGTTGAGCAAGGTGTCCAAGGCGTCGAAGGCGCCCAAGAATCCCGACGGGCGGATGGCCCTCGCCGACCACCTCCGGGAGCTGCGCAACCGGGTGGTGAAGTCGGCGCTGGCGATCGTGGCGATCACGATCGTCGCCCTGATCTTCCACAGGCAGATCGAGCACTTCCTGCTGAAACCGCTGCCGCAGTGCAACACCAAGGAGGAGATCGACCACTTCCACGGCAAGTGCGCGCAGGTCTCCAACATCGGTCTGACCTCCGGTTTCACCTTCATGCTCCAGGTGGCGCTGACGGCCGGTGTGGTGGGTGCGGTGCCGGTGTGGCTGTGGCAGGTGTGGGCGTTCGTGGCGCCCGGTCTGCACAAGCACGAGAAGAAGTACACCGTCGTCTTCATGGCCTTCGGGGCGCCGCTGTTCCTGGCGGGTGTGGGCCTCGCCTTCCTGGTGCTGCCGACGACCGTCCAGGTGCTGGTCGAATTCACCCCGACCGGCACCACACCGATCCTGCCGCCGAACGACTACTTCGACCTCGCGACGCGGATGGTGCTGGTCTTCGGCCTGGCCTTCGAGTTCCCGCTGCTGCTCGTGATGATGAACATGGTCGGCATGGTGAGCGGCAAGCGGCTGCTGAGCTGGTGGCGCGGGATGGTCATGGCGATCACCGTGTTCTCGGCCGTCGCGACGCCGAGCGCCGACCCGGTGAGCATGCTGGCGCTGGCCGCGCCGATCTGGGCGCTGTACTTCATCGCGGTGGGCATCGCGCTGCTCAACGACCGGCGCAAGCGGCGCCGCAACCCGGACGCGGACCTGGACGACGAGGAGGCCTCGCACGTGGACCTCACCGTGGAGGAGGTCGCGGGGGCGGAGGAGATCCACGCCTCCGGTGCTCCGGTGGCGAGCTCGGCGCCGGTGCCGGCCGCGCGCCGGGAGCAGATGGACGACATCACCTGAGCGGGTAGCCGTTCCTGATCGTGGGCCCCGGTCCGCCGCTCGATGCGGCGGGCCGGGGTTCTTCGCGTGCGGGGCGCTCTTGGCACGGTCGATGGCATGTGACATATTACTGAGGTGCTGAAGAGCCAGAGACCCCCCTTGGACGCCGTCGTGGTCGGCGCCGGCGTCGTCGGCGCGGCCTGCGCCTACTACGCCGCCCGCGCCGGCCTCGCCGTCGCCGTCGTCGACCGCGGACCGGTGTCCGGCGGGACCACGGGCGCCGGCGAGGGCAACCTGCTGGTCTCCGACAAGGAGCCCGGGCCCGAACTCGACCTCGCCCTGCTGAGCACCCGGCTCTGGCTCGACCTCGCCGAGCAGCTCGGCCCCGAGATCGAGTACGAGCCCAAGGGCGGCCTCGTCGTCGCCTCCACCCCGGCCGGGCAGGACGCGCTGCGCGCCTTCGCCGCCGGGCAGCGCGACGCCGGGGTGACGGCCGAGGAGGTCCCCGCCGAGCGGCTGCGCGAGCTGGAGCCGCACCTCGCCCCCGGGCTCGCCGGAGGCTTCCTCTACCCGCAGGACGCCCAGGTCCAGCCCGCCCTCGCCGCCGCCCACCTGCTGCGCGCGGCCCGCGCGCTCGGTGCCGAGCTGATCACCGGCGAGGCCGTCACCTCCGTGGAGCGGGGGCCGGACGGCGCGGTGCGCGGCGTGCGCACCGCGCACCGCGAGCTGCTCGCGCCCGCCGTGGTCAACGCGGCGGGGACGTGGGGCGGCGAGCTGGCCGCGCTGGCCGGAGTCCACCTGCCGGTGCTGCCCCGGCGCGGCTTCGTGCTGGTCACCGAGCCGCTGCCGCGGATCGTCCGGCGCAAGGTCTACGCCGCCGACTACGTGGCCGACGTCGCCAGCGGCTCGGCCGAGCTGCAGACCTCCGCCGTGGTCGAGGGCACCCCCGGCGGGCCGGTGCTGATCGGCGCCAGCCGGGAGCGCGTCGGCTTCGACCGCACGCTCTCCCAGGAGGTGCTGCGGCGGCTGGCCGGCCAGGCCGCGGCGCTGTTCCCGGTGCTGGAGGACGTCACCGTGATGCGGTTCTACCGGGGCTTCCGCCCGTACCTGCCGGACCACCTGCCGGCCATCGGGGCGGACCCCCGGGTTCCCGGGCTGTACCACGCCTGCGGGCACGAGGGGGCCGGCATCGGGCTGGCCCCGGCCACCGGGCTGCTGATCAGCGAGCAGCTGGCCGGGAAGCTGCCCGAGCTGGACCTCGCGCCGTTCCGGCCGGACCGGTTCCGCGAGGCCGCCTGAGAGACCCCGTGGTCCCGTGGCTCCCGGAGTCGTACCGGGGCCGTACCGGGGTTGTTCCCGGGGCTGTTCCCCGGCGTCGCGGATGCGTCCGGGGCACGGCCCGGGGGCGTCGTGGGGCCGCCCCCGGGCACGTCGCGGATCCGTGCCGGATCCGTGCCGGACGCGTCAGAGCCGTTACAGCCGTCAGTGCATTCAGAGCCGTCAGAGCCGTCAGAGCCGTCAGATTGGAGAAGCCGCCGATGCGTCGCCGCACCCCCGCCGGGCTGGTCGGGGCCGAGCCCGGGCCCGCCCACCACATCGTGTTCGACGGCCGGGCCGTGCCCGCGCTGTCCGGGCAGTCGATCGCCGCCGCGCTCTGGGCGGACGGCGTGCTCGCCTGGCGCACCACCCGTTTCGGCGGGCGGCCGCGCGGGGTGTTCTGCGGCATCGGCGCCTGCTTCGACTGCCTGGCCACCGTCGACGGCCGGCCCAACCAGCGCACCTGCCTGGTGCCCGCCGAGCCGGGCACCGTCGTCACCACCCAGGAGGGCCACGGCCGTGCCGACCTCGCCGTCTGACGTCTTCGACCTGGTGGTCATCGGTGCCGGGCCGGGCGGGCTGGCCGGTGCCGTCACCGCCGCCGACCTCGGCAAGCGCTGCCTCCTGCTGGAGGGCGGGAGCAGCACGGGCGGCCAGTACTACCGGCACCCCGCGCCCGGCCTCGGCGCCGCCCGGCCGGACCGGCTGCACCACGGCTGGTCCGTCTACACCGGGCTGGCCGCGCGGCTGGCCGAGCACGAGCAGGCCGAACGGGTCGAGTTCCGGGGCGGCCACCACGTCTGGGCGCTGGAGCGCACCGACGTAGGCTTCACCGTGCACGGCACCCGCGGGCCGGAGGCCGGGGACCGCGTCGCCGTCCGGGCGCGGGCGGTGCTGCTCGCCACCGGCGCGTACGAGCGGCAGCTGCCGTTCCCCGGCTGGACCCTGCCCGGGGTGGTCACCGCGGGCGGGGTGCAGGCCATGCTGAAGTCCGGGCTGGTGCTGCCCGGGCAGCGGATCGTGGTGGCCGGCAGCGGCCCGCTGCTGCTCGCGGCGGCGTCCTCGCTGGTCACCGCCGGGGCCCGGGTGCCGGCCGTGGTCGAGGCCACCGGCTACCTGGCGTACGCCCGGCGCCCGCACGTGGTGGCGGCCGTCCCCGCCAAGCTCGTGGAGGGCGCCGGGCACGGCACCGCGCTGATGCGCCACCGGGTCCGGCCGCGGCTGCGCAGCGCCGTCGTCGAGGCGCACGGGACCGACCGGGTCACCGGCGTCACGGTGGCCCGGCTGGACGCCGAGTGGCGGCCGAAGCCCGGCACCGAGCGGCGGATCGACTGCGACGCGATCGCGGTCGGCCACGGCCTGCTGCCGCAGATCGACCTGGCCACCGAACTCGGCGCGGACACCCTGACCGGGCCGGACGGCGCCGTCGCGCTGGCCGTCGACGACGGCATGCGCACCAGCGTGCCCGGCCTGTGGTCGGCGGGCGAGACCAACGGGGTCGGCGGCGCGGACCTCGCGATCGCCGAGGGCGAGCTGGCCGCCCACGCCCTCGCCGAGGTCGAGCCGAAGCGGTCGCTGCGGCGGCGGCGGGCGCGGCTGCGCGCCTTCGCCGATCTGATGGCCGCCGCCCACCGGCCCGGACCGGGCTGGACCGGCTGGCTGCGCGACGACACCGACGTGTGCCGGTGCGAGGAGGTGCCGGTCGCGAAGGTGCGGGAGGCGGTGGAGGAGCTGGGCGCGGGCGATCCGCGCACGGTGAAGCTGCTCACCCGGGCCGGGATGGGCTGGTGCCAGGGGCGGATGTGCGGGCCGGCCGTGGCCTGCCTGTCCGCGGCCTCCGCCGAGTCCGGGGTCGGTGACGCGGGCGCGGACCGGCGGCCGCTGGGCTGCCCGGTGCCGCTCGCGCAACTGGCGGCGGGGGAGCCCGACGCGTAGGGCGCGTCCCGTGGGGTCCTCGCCGGGGCCTCACCGGGTCCGCGGCGTGATCCACGGGCGCGCCCGAAATCCTCCGGGTCGGGGGCTCTTGTCTCCGACCCTTCCCCACTAATAAAATGTCACACCTCACCAAGGAGTCCACTGTGTCCAACACCCCCCACGACACCACCCGGCCCTGGCGCGGCGTCATGGTCGCCACCGCGATCCCGCTGCGCCCGGACCTCTCCGTCGACTACGACGCCTACGCCGAGCACGTCCGCTGGCTGATCGACTCGGGCTGCGACGGCGTCGTCCCCAACGGCTCGCTCGGCGAGTACCAGACCCTCACCGCCGAGGAGCGCGCCCGGATCGTCGAGGTGGCGGTCGAGGCCGCCGGCGACGGCTCCCGGGTCATGCCCGGTGTCGCCGCGTACGGCAGCGCCGAGTCCCGTCGCTGGGCGGAGCAGGCCGCCGAGGCCGGAGCGGGCTCCGTCCTGCTGCTGCCGCCCAACGCCTACCGGGCCGACCACGCCGCCGTCCGGGCGCACTACGCCGAGGTCGCGAAGGCCGGAGTGCCGATCGTCGCGTACAACAACCCGATCGACACCAAGGTCGACCTGGTGCCCGCGCTGCTCGCCGAGCTGCACGGCGAGGGCTCGATCGTCGCGGTCAAGGAGTTCAGCGGGGACGTCCGGCGGGCGTACGAGATCGCCGAGCTGGCGCCGGGCCTGGACCTGCTGATCGGCGCCGACGACGTGCTGCTGGAGCTCGCGCTGGCCGGTGCGGTCGGCTGGATCGCCGGGTACCCGAACGCGCTGCCGGAGGCCTCCGTCGAGCTGTACCGCGCCGCCGTCGCGAAGGACCTGGAGACGGCGCTGCCGCTCTACAAGTCGCTGCACTCGCTGCTGCGCTGGGACTCCAAGACCGAGTTCGTCCAGGCCATCAAGCTCTCCATGGACATCGCCGGGCGCCCCGGCGGTCCGGTCCGCCCGCCGCGCGTGCCGCTGGACGCCGCGACCGAGGCGGCCGTCCGCGCCGCGACCGAGAAGGCGCTCGCCGAGGGCCTGGCCTGATCCCAGGTACGCTCCGACCGGCTGCGGGGGCAGCCGGGTCGGGCCCCACCGACCGGCCGCCGGGGCGGCCGGACCGGACCCGGACGGCCGACCGCGGGGGCGGCCCGTCCTGACCCAACCGATCATCACCCCACGGGAGTTGTGCGTCATGCGCAGCCGTCATGTGTTCCACGCCGTCGACTCGCACACCGAGGGCATGCCGACCCGGGTCATCACCGGCGGGTTCGGTGTCATCCCCGGTGCCACCATGGCCGAGCGCCGGGTGCACTTCCAGCAGCACCTGGACCACTTCCGTACGCTGCTGATGTACGAGCCGCGCGGCCACGCCGCGATGAGCGGGGCCGTCCTGCAGCCGCCCACCCGGCCGGACGCCGACTTCGGCGTGCTCTACATCGAGGTCTCCGGGCTGCTGCCGATGTGCGGGCACGGCACCATCGGGGTGGCGACGGTGCTGGTCGAGACCGGGATGGTGCCGGTCGTCGAGCCGGTCACCACCGTGCGGCTGGACACCCCGGCCGGGCTGGTGATCGCCGAGGTGCTGGTCGAGGACGGCGCGGCCAAGGCCGTGACCATCCGCAACGTGGCCTCCTACTCCGTCGCGCTGGACCGCAAGATCGAGGTGCCGGGCTACGGCACGGTCGGCTACGACCTCGCGTACGGCGGCAACTTCTACGCCATCCTGCCGCTCGCCGAGTTCGGCCTGCCGTTCGAGCGCGAGCGCAAGCAGGAGATCCTGGACGCCGGCCTCGCGCTGATGGCCGCGATCAACGCCGGCCCGGACCGACCCGTGCACCCGGAGGACCCGTCCATCCACGGCTGCCACCACGTCCAGCTGCTCGCCCCCGGCTCCACCGCCGAGCACTCCCGGCACGCGATGGCCATCCACCCCGGGTGGTTCGACCGCTCGCCGTGCGGCACCGGCACCTCGGCGCGGATGGCGCAGCTGCACGCCCGCGGTGAACTCCCGCTCGGCCGGGACTTCCGCAACGACTCCTTCATCGGGACGACCTTCACCGGGCGGCTCGTCGAGGAGACCGAGGTGGCCGGGCGGCCCGCCGTGGTGCCCACCGTCACCGGCCGGGCCTGGGTCACCGGGACGGCCCAGTACTTCCTCGACCCGAGCGACCCGTTCCCGGCCGGGTTCCTGCTCTGAGTCACCCCGAACCGCCTAGAAGTGCGCTGAACGACCTTTGAAGGGCTGGCAGTTGTGATCATCGCCTCGTACAACCCCGCCGATCCGAGCGACCTCGTGATCGCCGTCGAAGGGCTCGGCGCCGAGGCCGTGCGGGCGTCCGTCGCGCGGGCCCGGACCGCGCAGCGCGACTGGCTCGCGGCCGGCGCGGGCGTCCGCTCCGCGGCGCTCGGCCGGATCGCCGACGCCGTCGACGCGCACGCCGACGAGCTGGCCGCGCTGATCGTGCGCGAGGTCGGCAAGCCGCCGGCCGAGGCGCGCGGCGAGGTCGCCCGCACGGCCGCGATCTGGCGCTACTACGCGCAGGCGCCGTACGCGCCCGGTGGGGAGGTGCACGAGACCGCCGGCGGGCCCGGGCTGCTGCTCACCCGGCGCCGCCCGTACGGCGTGGCCGGGCTGATCACGCCGTGGAACTTCCCGCTGGCGATCCCGAGCTGGAAGGCGGCCCCGGCCCTCGCGGTGGGCAACACGGTCGTCCTCAAGCCGGCGCCCGAGGCGACGGCCTGCGCGCTGCGGCTCGCGGAGCTGGCCGCGCAGGCCGGGCTGCCGGCGGAGGTGCTCACCGTGGTGCCCGGCGGCGCGGAGGAGGGCGAGGCGCTGGTGGCGGCCGCCGACGTGGTCTCCTTCACCGGCTCGACCGGCGTGGGCCGGGCCGTGGTGGCCGCCGCCACCGGTCGCGGCGTGCCGGTGCAGGCCGAACTCGGCGGGCTGAACGCCGCGTTGGTGCTGCCGGACGCGGACGTGGCGCTGGCGGCCGCGCACATCGCCGCCGCCATCGCCGGGTACGCCGGGCAGAAGTGCACCGCCACCAGCCGGGTGATCGCGGTCGGCGCCGCGTACGAGCCGCTGCGGGAGGCGCTGGTCAAGGCGCTGGCGGCGGTCGACGACGCGGTGTGCGGACCGGTGATCAACGCCGCCGCGCGGGACCGGCTGACCGGCGCCGTCTCCACCGCCGTGGCGGCCGGGGCGAGCGTGCTCACCGGCGGCGGGGCGCCCGAGCGGCCCGGCTGGTTCGTCGAGCCGACCCTGCTGACCGACGTGCCGGCCGAACACCCGCTGGCCAGCGAGGAGTTCTTCGGCCCGATCGCCGTCCTGCACGCGGCCGCCGACCTGGACGAGGCCATCGCGCTCGCCAACGACACCCCGCACAGCCTCGCCACCTCCGTGCACACCCGCGGCCTGGACGCGGCCCTGGCCGCCGCGGACCGGCTGGACGCGGGCATGATCCGGGTCAACGCCCCCTCCAGCGGGGTCGACTTCCACCTGCCCTTCGGCGGCGCCAAGGGCGCGAGCCACGGCGAGCGCGAACAGGGCCGCGCGGCCCTGGAGTTCTACACCGCGAGCCGGACGATCAGCGTGCTCCCCGGCGGGGGTGCCTGATGTACGTGCGGACCGTCGACTACCACACGGCCGGTGAGCCGTTCCGGATCGTGCTGGACGGCACGCCGCCGATCCCCGGCGACACCGTCGCCGAACGCCGGGCCATCGCGCTCGGCGCGGGCGGCACCGCCACCGCGCCCCGGCCCGGCGAACTCGACGCCGTGCGGCGGCTGCTGGTGCAGGAGCCGCGCGGGCACGCCGGGATGTACGGCGGGTTCCTGGTGCCGCCGGACGACGACGGGGCGCACCTGGGCGTGCTGTTCTGGCACAAGGACGGCTACTCGACGGCCTGCGGCCACGGCACCATCGCGCTCGGCGCCTGGGCCGTCGACTCCGGGCTGGTCGCGGCCCCGGCGGACGGCGTCGCGCCGGTGCGGATCGACGTGCCGTCCGGGCGGGTCACCGCGCTGGTGCACCGGGCGGGCGGCCGGACCACGGGCGTGACCTTCCGCAACGTCCCCACCCGGGTGGCCGAGCTGAAGCTGCCGGTGGAGACCTCCCGGGGCGTGGTGGAGGTCGCCGTGGCGCACTCCGGGGCGTGCTACGCCTCGGTGCCGGCGGCCGCTCTCGGGCTCGCCGTCGAGCCGGCGCTGCTGCCCGAACTCACCGCTGTGGGGCGGGAGATCAGGGCGGCGCTGGCCGGCTCGGCGGCGGTGGCGAACGCCGACGACCCGCGGCTGTCCGGGGTGTACGGGGTGATCCTCCACGACGAACCGCCCTCGGAGGGCGGTTCGGACGGCGAGGTGAACCAGCGCAACGTCACCGTCTTCGCGGACGGGCAGATCGACCGCTCGCCCTGCGGCTCCGGCACCTCCGCCCGGCTCGCGGTGCTCGCCGCCGAGGGGCGGCTCGGGCCGGGGGACCGGCTGCGGCACGAGTCGATCATCGGGACGGTGTTCGACGGGCGGGTGCTCGCCGGCGGCGACCCTCCCCCAGCCTGGCGGCCGGGAGGTGCCCCCAGCGCGGGCGTCGTCACCGAGGTCACCGGCACGGCGTATCGGACGGGCGAGCACGGGTTCGTCCTGGAGGCGGGCGACGAGCTGGGGGCGGGGTTCCTGCTGTGAACCTTTCGGTGGAGGCCACAACCAAGCCGCCCGGTACGGCGGTTGCGCCGCTCCAGTACGCCGTACCGGGCACCGGCGGGGTCGGGCCCGCCGAGGCGGTGGGGGCGATCGAGCGGGTGCTGCGCGACGGGTTCGACCCGGAGACGGCGCCCGCCCGATCGGCCGTACCGGTGCCGGCCGGGGAGCTGCTGATGATGCCGGCCGCCGCCGGGCCGTACGCCGGCGTCAAGATCGCCGGGGTCGCGCCCGCCAACCCCGCGCACGGCCTGCCCCGGATCACCGGCAGCTACCTGCTGCTCGACGGGCCGACGCTGCAGCCGCTCGCGCTGCTCGACGGCGCGGCGCTCACGGCGCTGCGCACGCCCGCCGTGACGGCGGCTGCGCTGGCGCGGCTCGCGGTGCCGCAGGCCGAACACCTGGTGCTGTTCGGCTCCGGGCCGCAGGCGTACGGGCACCTGGACGCGCTGCTCGCCGTCCGGCCGCTGCGGCGGCTCACCGTGGTCGGGCGCGACGCCGCCCGGGCCGAGGCGCTGGCCGCGTACGGGCGGCGGCTCGGGCTGGCGGCGTCGGCGGGCACGCCGGCGGCCGTCGCCTCGGCGGACCTGGTGGTGTGCTGCACCACCGCGCGCACGCCGCTGTTCGACGGCGCGGCCGTGCCCGGGCACGCGGCGGTGGCGGCGGTCGGCTCGCACGAGCCGGCGGCGCGGGAGGTGGACGAGGAGTTGGTCCGGCGGGCCGAACTGTACGTGGAGGCGCGGGCGGTGGCGGTCCGGGAGGCCGGGGACCTGCTGATGGCGGGCGTCGGCGGCCGGCAGTTGTGGAACCTCGCCGAGCTGGTGCGCGGCGACGCCGCCGTGCCGGAGGGGCGGCCGCGGTTCTTCAAGAGCGTCGGGATGGCCTGGGAGGACCTGGCGGTGGCGGCGGAGGTGTACCGGTCGTCGGTTTCCGCCGAGGACGGGCCGACTGCCGGGCGTCGCTGAGCAGATCGTGTGCGGCCGGCCGTTGTGCGCAGCGGCCGGCCGCTGCCACGATGACTGGCGGACGGACGGACGGACGGACTGGCGGACGGACGGACGGACGGACTGGCGGACGGACGGACGGGACGGCGGTGCGGTGGGCGGGGGGCCGGGTCGCGGGCCGTCGCGCACGCACCGTAACGTGACATTGTACACTGGTGTTCTGCACCCACCCGGAGGAACACCATGGCCGACCTCAAACCTCGCACCCTGATCTCCGTTCAGGAGCGGCTTCGCGACCAGGTCGCCCACGCGCTCCGGGCGGCCCTCATCTCCGGCGAACTGCGCCCCGGCGTCGTCTACTCCGCACCGGCCCTCGCCGCCGACTTCGGCGTCTCGGCCACCCCCGTGCGGGAGGCCATGCTCGACCTCGCCCGGGAGGGGCTGGTCGAGGCCGTCCGCAACAAGGGCTTCCGGGTCACCGAACTCACCGAGCGTGACCTCGACGACTACACCGAGATCCGCGCACTGATCGAGGTCCCCACCGTGGGCCGGGTGGCGCGGACGGCGAGCAAGGAGCAGCTGGAGCGGCTGCGCCCGCAGGCCGAGGCGATCGTCGCGGCCGCCCGCAAGCACGACCTCATCGGCTACCTGGAGGCCGACCGGCAGTTCCACCTCGACCTGCTGGGCCTCGCGGGCAACGCGCGGCTGGTGGACGTCGTCGGCGACCTGCGCAAGCGCTCCCGGCTGTACGGCCTCACCCGGCTCGACGAGCGCGGCGAGCTGGTCTCCTCGGCGGAGGAGCACCTCGAGCTGCTGGACCTGATGATCGCCGGCGACGCGGACGCGGCCGAGGCCTGCATGACCCGCCACCTGAGCCACGTCCGCTCCCTCTGGGCCGGCCAGGACGCGGCGGAGGGCGACCGCCCGAGCCTGCGCCTGCGCGCCCGGTAGGGGCGATAGACCACCCGTTCGGGTGGAGCGTGGGGATCGGGCGTCGGAAGGCGCCTGCGTTCTACGATGATGCTCTCGACATCGGCAGTCAGGAGGAACTCCATGTCCGCCGCCGCAGTGGAAGAACCCTTCGAGCAGATGACACTGCTCGAAGCCGCAGAGCTGATCTCCGATCGACTCATGGGGCACCGGGTCGAGATCCTTGGAGGCCAGATCACAGTGACGCCACCTCCGGATGGGCCACATGGAGAGACGCTCACGGACCTTATGATCCCGTTGTGGGCGGCGGGGCTCCATGGTGACAAGTCCCGAGTGGTTCAAGGGATGGGTCTGTGGTTGCCGGGCGGACCGTCCGACTATGCGATTCCGGATCTGTCGATTGTCGATGCCGACTACCGAGAACACCTGATCGAACACAATTGCTATGACCCGGCGGTCTTCCGCCTCGTGCTGGAAGTGACGTCGTCGAATTTCACGAATGATCTGAAGGCCAAGCCACCGCTGTATGCCCAAGCAGCGGTGCCGGTCTACGTCATCGTGGACCGGACGAACCAGCGCGTGATGGTACTGACTGATCCGAAGGGCAGCGAGTACCGGGTTCACGCCGTCCACCATCCCGGGCAGTCGTTCACGCTGCCCGAGTCGATCGGCGCTTCGGTGACGCTCAAGGTGGACGACGTGCTGGCCATCAAGAAGTAGCTCAAACCATCTCCGGAATGGTCAGGCGGCCGTCGTGGACCTCGGCGATCTGGTCGACGGCCGTGAGGTGCGTGCGGTCGTGGGTGACCAGGACCGTCGCCGTCGCCCGGCGGTGGGTGAGTTCGGTGATCAGGTCCAGGACGGCGGCGCCGCGTTCGTGGTCGAGGGCGCTGGTGGGCTCGTCGACGAGCAGGACGGTCGGGTCGTTCATCAGGGCCCGGGCGATGTTGACGCGCTGGCGCTGCCCGCCGGAGAGCTGGTGCGGACGCCGGGCCGCCTGGTCGCGCAGGCCGACCGCGTCCAGCAGCTCCAGCGCCCGGGGGAGGGCGCTGCGCGGGGAACGGCCGTCGAGGTGGGCCATCACCTGGAGCTGTTCGACGGCGGTGAGCGAGGGCAGCAGGTTGGCCTGCTGGAAGACGATCCCGATCCGGGTGCGGCGCAGCGCGGTGAGCTCGGCCGGGCGCAGGCCCGCGGTGTCGGTGCCGTCGACGACGACCCGGCCGGAGTCCGGGGTGATCAGGGTGGCGGCGACGGCGAGCAGGCTGGACTTGCCGGAGCCGGAGGGGCCGACCACGGCGGTGAGCGAGCCCTTGGGGACGGTCAGCGAGACCTGGTCGAGGGCGGTGAGCCGGCCGTCGCCGTCCGGGTAGGTCAGGGTGATGCGGTCGAGTTCGAGGGTCATCGGGCGCTCCCGAGGGCGGTCAGCGGGTCGACGGAGGTGATCCGGCGGATGGACAGGGCCGCGCCGACCGCGCCGAGGGCGATCATGACGGCGGCGGGCAGCAACAGGGTCGGGGCGTCCAGGACGAACGGGACGGCGGAGCCGATCAGCGAGCCGGCGCCGAGCGCGATCGCGGTGCCGGCGGCCGTGCCGAGGACCAGCAGCAGGACGGCCTGGCCGAGCGCGTCGCGCAGCAGGTAGCGGGTGGAGGCGCCGAGGGCCTTCAGGACGGCGATGTCGCCGCTGCGCTGGATCGTCCAGACGGTGAAGAACGCGCCGATGACCAGGGCCGAGATGGCGAACAGGAAACCGCGCATCAGCTGCAGCGAGCCGTTCTCGGAGGTGTAGGAGCCGATCGCGGCGAGGGCGCCGTCGCGGCTGCGGGTCTCGGTGCCGTGGCGGGCGTCGGCGGCGGCGAGGTCGGTGCCGCCGGTGGTGGTGAGGGCGATGACGGTGGCGTGCCCGGCGCCGCCGGGGGCGAACTGCTGCCAGTCGGTGAAGCTGGTCCAGATCACCGGGGTGTGGCTGTACGCGGCGTCGCCGTCGACGGCGGCGACCAGCAGCCGGTGACCGGCGAGGGTGAAGTCGGCGCCGGGGGCGAGGCCGCCCAGCTTCTCGGCGGCGGTCCTGGACAGGACGGCCTTCCCCGGGGCGATCAGGCCGCCCTGCGGGGCGAGGTCGGAGCCGTCCGGGACGCCGAAGGCGGAGAGCGCGGCGGTGCGCTGCCCGGCGGCGGCCTTGGTGGTGGTGATGCCGAGCGGCTGGGCGGCGGCCACGCCGGGCTCGCGGGCCCAGGACTGCCACTGGTCGGGGGTGACCTGGGAGTCGGTGAAGTTGAGCTCCTGGCCCTCGGCGGGCTTGCCGAAGACCAGGTGGTCGGCGGGCAGGCCGCTGATCGCGGAGATGTTCTGCCGGCCGAGCCCGGCGGTCAGGCCGGACAGCATGCCGACCAGCACGGTGATCAGCACGATGACGGTTCCCATCAGGGCGAACCGCCCCTTGGCGAACCCCAGATCCCTCCAGGCGACGAACACGGTGAGCCTTTCTCTGCACAGCTGCTTTCGACGCTTCCACCGTCGCGGAGAAGGGGGCCGCTCGGCATCGCGCGGGGGATTGCATCCGTGGCATCGAAGGGCAGAGGCGGAGTTCAACCTTTTGATTGATGCCGCACCCCGCTCGGGAACCTAGGCTGGACGGATGGCGACCGAACGACCCCGTATCACTCCCGTCGCCCGCGTCCTCCAGGTCTGCCTGCACCTGCTCGTGGCGGGCCTGCTCGTCCTCGCCGTCGCCCGCGCCGTGGTCGGCCGGGACGGCGACCCGGCGGCGGTCGGCGCCGCGGCCTCCGCGATGGCCGTGGTGTACGCGGCCGGGCCCCGCCTCGCCGCGGTGCGCCGCTCGCGCCGGGCCGCCGCGCTGTGGCTGGCGCTGCTCGGCCTCACCTGGGCCGGGGTGCTGGTCGCCACCCAGGACGGCGTGTGGCTGGCGTTCCCGCTGTACTTCCTGGAACTGCACCTGCTCGGGCGCCGCGGCGGGCCCGTCGCGGTCGGGCTGACGGCGATGGGGGCGATCGCCGCCTGGGCCTGGCACCAGCACGGCTTCAGCCTGGCCGCCGCGATCGGGCCCGCGCTCGGTGCCGCCGTCGCCACCGCCACCGTGCTCGGCTACCAGGCGCTGTACCGCGAGAGCGAGGAGCGGCGCCGGCTCATCGACGAACTCACCGCCGCCCGCGCCGACCTCGCCGCCGCCCACCACACCGCCGGGGTGCTGGCCGAGCGCGAACGCCTCGCCCGGGAGATCCACGACACCCTGGCGCAGAGCCTCAGCTCCATCCAGCTGCTGCTGCGCGCCGCCCAGCGGGCCCTGCCCGAGCGCACCGAGGCCGCCGCCGGGTACGTCGAGCAGGCGCGGCAGGCCGCGCAGGACAACCTGGACGAGGCCCGGCGGTTCGTCCGGGCGCTCACCCCGCCGGCGCTGGACGGCGACCCGCTGCCCGTCGCGCTGGAACGGCTGTGCGCCACCACGACGGCGCACAGCGGACTGCCCGTCCACCTGCACGTCTCCGGGGACCCGCTGCGGCTGCCCGTGCCGCAGGAGGTCGCGCTGCTGCGGATCGCGCAGTCGGCGCTCGGCAACACCGTCCGGCACGCGCAGGCCTCGCACGCCGAGGTGACGCTCAGCTACATGGAGGGCGAGGTGGCGTTGGACGTGTTCGACGACGGGGCCGGGTTCGACCCGGCGGCGGTCGCGGGCCGCCCGGGCGGCGACGGTGGCGGCTTCGGGCTGCCCTCGATGCGGGCCCGGGCCCGGGCGCTCGGCGGCACGCTCACCGTCGAGTCGGCGCCCGGCGCGGGCACGGCCGTCGCCGTGCAGCTGCCGGTCGGTGCGGCCCCGGCCGGCCGGGCCCCGGAGGTGGCGCCGTGATCCGGCTGCTGATCGCCGACGACCACCCGGTGGTGCGGGCCGGGCTGCGGGCCGTGCTGGAGGGCGAGCCGGACTTCGCGATCGTCGCGGAGGCCGCCACCGCCGAGCGGGCCGTCGAACTCGCCGCCGCGGGCGGGGTGGACGTGGTGCTGATGGACCTTCAGTTCGGGCCCGGCTCGGTGATGAACGGGGCCCAGGCCACCGCCGCGATCACCGCCCGTACCGGGGCGCCGCGGGTCCTCGTCGTCACCACCTACGACAGTGACGCCGACACCCTGCCCGCGCTGGAGGCCGGTGCCACCGGGTACCTGCTCAAGGACGCGCCGCCGGAGGAGCTCGCCCAGGCCGTCCGGGCCGCCGCAGCGGGCCGCTCCGCGCTCGCCCCGTCCGTCGCCGACCGGCTGCTGGAGCGGATGCGCACGCCCGCGGCGGCGCTCAGCGCCCGCGAGACGGAGGTGCTCGGCCTGGTCGCGGAGGGGCTCACCAACCAGCAGGTCAGCCAGCGGCTGCACCTGAGCCAGGCCACCGTGAAGTCCCATCTGGTGCACGTCTACACCAAGTTGGGCGTCGACTCGCGGACGGCGGCGATCCGGGAGGCGCGCCGCCGGGGGCTGATCCGCTGAGGCGTAGGGTGAGGACGCCGGTACCCGCAGCCGTGTGAGGAGCCCCCCGATGGCCGTCCGCCCCGCCGAATTCGCGCTGTCCGAACTCGCGCTGCCCGTGATCGGGGCGCCGATGGCCGGCGGGGCCTCCACCCCGGAGCTGGCGGCGGCGGTGAACCGGGCCGGCGGGCTGGGGTTCCTGGCCGCCGGGTACAAGAGCGCCGCGGCGATGGCCGAGCAGATCATGCGGCTGCGCGGGGCCACCGACCGGCCGTACGGGGTGAACCTCTTCGTCCCCGCCCCGCCCGGGGACGCGGCCGCCGTCGCCGCCTACCGGGAGCGGCTACGGCCCGAGGCCGAGCGGTGGGGGGTGGTGCTGCCCGAACGGATCGGGCCGGACCGGGACGACTGGGAGGCCAAGCTCGCGGCGCTGCTCGCCGACCCGGTGCCCGTCGTCTCCTACACCTTCGGGCTGCCGGCCCCGGCGGAGGCGGCGGCGCTGCGCGCGGCCGGGACGCTGCAGATCGGCACCGTCACCACCCCGGAGGAGGCCCGGGCGGCCGAGGCCGCCGGGATGGACGCGCTGTGCGTGCAGGGCCCGGAGGCCGGCGGCCACCGCGCCACCCACCGGGTGGCGGACCGGCCGGGCGAACTCCCGCTGCTCCGACTGCTGCCCGCCGTACGGGCGGTGACGGCGCTGCCGCTGATCGCCGCCGGCGGGCTCGGCGACGGCCCGGCCATCGCGGCGGCGCTGCGGGCGGGCGCGGCGGCGGTGCAGCTCGGCACCGCGCTGCTGCGGACGGACGAGTCCGGCGCCTCGGCCGCGCACCGGGCCGCGCTCGGCGAGCTCCCGGAGACGGTCGTCACCCGCGCCTTCACCGGCCGCCCGGCCCGCGGCCTGCGCAACGCCTTCATCGACCGCCACGGCCCGTACGCCCCGCCCGCCTACCCGGAGGTCCACCACCTCACCGCGCCGCTGCGGGCCGCCGCGACCCGCCGGGCGGACACCGCCGCGATGCACCTCTGGGCCGGCACCGCCCACCGCCTGGCCCGCAACGGCCCGGCGGAGCGGGTGGTCGCGGAGCTGTGGCGGGCGGCGCACGCGTAGCGGTGTTCAGCCCAGCAGGTCCGCCATCCAGGACTCGATGTCCGGGACGGTGCGGGGGAGCGCACCGGACATCAGGTGGGCGCCGTCCTGGGTGATCACCAGGTCGTCCTCGACGCGGATGCCGAGGCCGCGGAGTTCGAGCGGGAGGGTCTCGTCGTCGGGCTGCAGGTACAGGCCGGGTTCGACGGTGAGGACCATGCCCTCTTCGAGGGTGGCGTCGAGGTAGCGGTCGGCCCGGGCCTGGGAGCAGTCGTGGTAGTCGAGGCCGAGCATGTGGCCGCTGCCGCAGAGGGTGTAGCGGCGGTGGAGGCCGTTGTCGTCGTCGAGGGCCTGCTCGGCGGGGACGCGCAGGACGCCCCAGTCGGCGAGGCCTTCGGCGATCACCCGCATGGCGGCGCGGTGGAAGTCGCGGAAGCGGGCGCCGGGGCGCAGTGCGGCGATGCCGGCGCTCTGGGCGGCGAGGACGAGTTCGTAGGCCTGGCGCTGGACGGGGCTGAAGGTGCCGCTGAGCGGGAGGGTGCGGGTGATGTCGGCGGCGTAGAGGGTGTCGGTCTCGACGCCGGCGTCCAGCAGCAGGAGTGAATTCGGGTCGAGGGCGCCGTCGTTGCGGATCCAGTGCAGGACGCAGGCGTGGGCGCCGGAGGCGGCGATGGTGGTGTAGCTGGTGCCGTTGCCCTCGGCGCGGGCGCGCAGGTCGAAGACGCCCTCGATCCAGCGTTCGCCGCGGGGGTGGCGCAGGGCGGCGGGCAGGGCGCGGACGACGTCCTGGAAGCCGGTGGTGGTGTGGTCGACGGCGAGCTGCAGCTGCCCGATCTCCCAGCTGTCCTTGACCAGGCGCAACTCGGAGAGCACGGCCGCGAGTTCGGCGTCGCGCAGGTCGGGGCGGGGGCGCTCGGTGGCCTCGTCGACCAGCGGGTCGGTGCCGGCCAGGACGCGGGTGGGCGGCTGCGGGCCGCCGAGCAGGGCGGGCAGTTCGTCGAGGTGGCGGGTGCGGACGCCGGTGAGCTGCGCCGCCTCGGCGAGGTCGGGCCGGCGGCCGACCCAGAACTCGCCGTAGCGGCGGTCGCGGTAGAACTCGCCGCCGTCGCGCGGGGACCGCGGGCGCAGGTAGAGGACGGCTTCGTGGCCGGCCGGCCCGGCGGGTTCGAGGACGAGGACGTTGTCGGCCTGGTCCTCACCGGTGAGGCCGGTGAGCCAGGCGTACGCGCTGTGCGGGCGGAAGCGGTAGTCGAGGTCGTTGCAGCGGACCTTGAGGCGCCCGGCGGGGACGATCAGGCGCTCGCCGGGGAAGGTGGCGGAGAGCCGTTCGCGGCGGCCGGGGAAACGGTCGTAGCCGGGGACCCGCTGGTCGGCGGGGAGCGGGCTGGGAGCCCAGTGCTGCCCCATGAAGGCGTCGAGGGCGCGGGAGACCGGCAGGTCGTGACTGCCGGTGTTGAGGCCGGCCGGGGCGAGGGTCACGGTGAACTCCTGAGCGGGGCGGGGGAGATGGGGTGCACGGACACATCTCGGTAACGGCGGCCGCCACCTCTTGTGCAGTGCAATTTCACATTACTATGTTACGGGTCACACAGCGCAGCGGCCAGATCCGGCCACCCACAGCGGAGTTGCTACATGACCAGGCGCACCCACGCCGCCCTCGCGGCGGCCCTCGCGGCGACCCTCACCCTCGGCCTCGGGGCCTGCAAGAACGACAAGAGCGACACCGGCGGCGACGCGGCGCCCTCCAGCACCAAGGGGCCAGGCGCGGAGAGCGGCTCGATCATCGGCGGCACCCCGGCCAAGGGCGGGACCCTCGACATCCTGACCAACCAGGACTTCGCCCACCTGGACCCGGCCCGCAACTGGACCGTTCCGCACATGGACTTCGGCACCCGGCTGCTCTACCGGACCCTGACCACCTTCAAGTCCGAGCCGGGCGCCGCGGGCAGCGAGATCGTCCCTGACCTCGCCACCGACCTGGGCAAGTCCGCGGACGGCGGCAAGGTGTGGACCTTCACCCTGAAGGACGGCCTCAAGTACGAGGACGGCAGCCCGATCAAGTCCGCCGACATCAAGTACAACGTCGAGCGCTCGTTCTCCCCGGACCTCACCGGCGGCCCCGACTACGCGATCCAGTACCTGGCCGACGGCGACGGCTACAAGGGTCCGCTCACCGGCCAGCACCTGGCGAGCATCGAGACCCCGGACGACAAGACCATCGTCTTCCACCTGAAGCGCCCGGTCGCCGAGTTCTCCGACACCGTCACGCTGCCGACCTTCTCCCCGGTGCCGCAGTCCCAGGAGAAGGGCACCCAGTACGACTCCCGGCCGTTCTCCTCCGGTCCGTACAAGATCGAGAGCTACGACCGCGGCAAGCAGCTGGTGCTGGTCCGCAACACCAACTGGGACCAGGGCAGCGACACCGTCCGCAAGGCGTACCCGGACAAGATCGTGGTCACCCAGGGCATCAAGGGCGGCCAGGCCGACGACCGGATCATCGCGAGCGACGGCGCCGACGCCAACGCCATCAACATGCCCTGGATGCAGCACGAGTCCATCGCCAAGGTGCTGCCCAAGGAGGACCTGCGCTCGCGGATGACGGCCGAGCGGACCGGCTGCACCGACATGCTGTACATGAACACCGCCAAGGCGCCCTTCGACGACCCGAAGGTGCGCGAGGCGATGATGTGGGCGGTCGACCGCGAGGCCCAGGTGACCGCCTTCGGCGGCCCGGCGGTGACCGATGTGGCGACCTCCTTCCTCCCGCCGTCGCTGACCGGCGGCGACAAGGCCGACCCGCTGAAGGTCCCGGTCGCCGGTGACCCGGAGAAGGCCAAGCAGCTGCTCAAGGACGCCGGCAAGACCGACCTCAAGGTCGGGCTCACCGTCGCGCTCGGCGACAAGACTCGCGCCGAGGCGATCCAGCAGTCGCTGTCCAAGGTCGGCGTGCAGGTCACCGTCAACACCGTGGACCCGTCCGCCTTCACCGACACCCTCGGCGACACCAAGAACGCCCCCGAGCTGACCATCAACGGCTGGTGTCCGGACTACCCGTCCGCCGCGACCTTCCTCCCGTTCCTCTTCGACGGACGGACCATCAAGGAGAAGGGCAACCAGGGCAACTACAGCCAGTTCCGCGACCAGGCCACGATGGACCGGATGGACCAGATCGCGGCCATGACGGACGTGAACGAGGCCAACAAGGCCTGGCGCCAGCTCGACGAGGACCTGATGAAGAAGGCCCCCGCCGTCCCGCTGATGTGGCAGCGGCGCCCGCTGATGGTCGGCACCAACGTGGCCGGCGCGTTCGGCAACTCCGGCTTCGCCGGGATGATCGACCTGGCCACCGTCGGCCTCAAGGACCCCGCCAAGGGCCAGGGCTGAGGGGCCGGCACCGATGAGTACCGCTTCTGAGCCCGCCGCCGTGGCCGACGCCGCGGCGGCGGCCCCCGCGAAGGCCGCCGGGCGCGGGCCGTGGCGGCTGGTCTGGGACCAGCTGTGGGCCAAGGGCTCGGCCCGGTTCGGCCTGATCACGGTCGCCGTGCTGGTCCTGGCCGCCGCCCTGGCCGGCCCGCTGAGCTCGCTCGGCGGCTGGTCCCCCGAGGAGTTCGACAAGCGCTCCGTCGACGCGTACCTGGGCGGCACGCCCAAGGGCGACTTCGGCGGCATCAGCGCCCGGCACTGGCTGGGCGTCGAACCGACCACCGGCCGCGACCTGTTCGCCCGGGTGCTGCACGGCGGCCAGGTCTCGCTGCTGATCGCCTTCACCGCCACCGTCGTGGTCGTCGTCACCGGCACCCTGGCCGGCATCGCCGCGGGCTACTTCGGCGGCCGCACCGACGCCGTGCTGTCCCGGCTGATGGACCTCACGATGTCCTTCCCCTCGCTGATCTTCATGATCGCGATGATGTCGGTGGCCGAGGACGTCAACCGGATCCTGCTGATCACCCTGGTCATCGGCCTGTTCACCTGGCCGGGCATCGCCCGCGTCGTCCGCGGCCAGACCCTGTCGCTCAAGCACCGCGAGTACGTCGAGGCCGCCAAGGTCGGCGGCGCCCGCTCCTGGCGCATCCTCACCCGGGAGATCCTGCCGAACGTCTCCGGGCCGGTCATCGCGTACACCACGCTGCTGATCCCCGGCATGATCGCCACCGAGGCCGCGCTCAGCTACCTCGGCGTGGGCGTGCGGCCGCCGACCTCCTCCTGGGGGCAGATGATCGCCGAGAGCATCAAGTACTACGAGACCGACCCGACGTACTTCCTCATCCCGACGGTCTTCCTCTTCCTCGCCGTGCTCGCCTTCACCCTGCTCGGCGACGCGCTGCGGGACATCCTCGACCCCCGGGGAGGCCGGTCGTGATCCACTGTCCCGACGCCTGGGGAGGCCGGTCGTGATCCTCTACCTCGGCCGCCGCCTGCTGGGCGTGGCGGGCATCCTGCTCGCCATCTGCGCCATCACCTTCACCATCTTCTACCTGCTGCCCAACGACCCGGCCGCCGCGGCCTGCGGGAAGACCTGCAGCCCCGAACGGCTCGCCGACGTGAAGGCCGCGATGGGCCTGGACAAGTCGGTCTGGCAGCAGTTCGCCGACTACCTGACGGGCATCTTCGCCGGCCGCGACTACGGCACCGGCCCCAGCGCGGTGCACTGCGGCTTCCCCTGCCTCGGCTACTCCTACGAGTACTCGCTGCCGGTCTGGGACCTGCTCACCGACCGCCTGCCGGTCTCGATCTCGCTGGCCCTCGGCGCGGCCGTGCTCTGGCTGCTCCTCGGCCTCGGCGCGGGCGTCACCTCGGCGCTGTGCAAGGGCGGCTTCGCCGACCGGACCCTGATGGTGCTCTCGGTCGGTGCCGCCTCGCTGCCGGTCTACTTCACCTCGATCATGCTGATCTGGGGCGTCGTCAGGACGGCCGGGTGGCTGCCCTACCCCTCGTACCACGAGTTCACCGAGAACCCCGTCGAGTGGGCCTCCAACCTGCTGCTGCCCTGGATCGCGCTGGCCCTGCTGTACGCGGCCATGTACGCGCGGCAGAGCCGCAACTCGATGATCGAGGCGATGGCCGAGCCGTACATCCGCACGGCCCGGGCGAAGGGCCTGCCGCCGCGCACCGTCACCGTCAAGCACGGGCTGCGCTCCGCGATGACGCCGATCCTCACCATCTTCGGCATGGACCTCGGCGGGCTGCTGGCCGGGGCCGTCATCACCGAGTCGATCTTCGGCCTGCCCGGCGTCGGCCGGCTCTTCTACGACGGCCTGGCCCGCTCGGACCAGCCCGTCATCCTCGGCGTCACCCTGCTCGCGGCGTTCTTCATCGTCGTGGCGAACCTGCTGGTCGACCTGCTGTACGCGTTCGTCGACCCGAGAGTGAGGTACTGATGGCTGTTCCGTTGTTGGACGTCGAGGACCTCAAGGTCGCCTTCGACACCCCGCGCGGCACCGTCCGGGCCGTGGACGGCATCTCCTTCGCCGTCGAGGCCGGGCGCACCCTCGGCCTGGTCGGCGAGTCCGGCAGCGGCAAGTCCGTCACCTCGCTGGCCGTCATGGGCCTGCACCGTGGCGCCGCCGTCACCGGCTCGATCAAGCTGGACGGGCAGGAGCTGACCGGGCTCGGCGAGCGGGAGATGGGGGTCATCCGGGGCCGGCGGGTCGCGATGATCTTCCAGGACCCGCTGTCCAGCCTGCACCCCTTCTACACCGTCGGCGAGCAGATCGCCGAACACTACCGGGTGCACTTCAGGGCGGGCCGCAAGGCCGGCCGGGCCAGGGCCGTCGAGATGCTGGCCGAGGTCGGCATCCCGGAGCCGGCCCGGCGGGTCGACGAGTACCCGCACCAGTTCTCCGGCGGCATGCGCCAGCGCGTCATGATCGCCATGGCGCTCGCCTGCGAACCGGAGCTGCTGATCGCCGACGAGCCCACCACGGCCCTCGACGTCACCGTCCAGGCGCAGATCCTCGACCTGATCGCCCGCATCCAGCAGGAGCGCGGCCTCGGCGTCGTGATGATCACCCACGACCTCGGCGTGGTCGCCCGGGTCGCCCACGAGGTCCTGGTCATGTACGGCGGCCGGGCCGCCGAACAGGCCCCGGTGGAGCGGCTGTTCGCGCAGCCCGCGCACCCGTACACCCGCGGCCTGCTGGACTCGCTGCCCCGCCTGGACGACACCGACGACGCGCCGCTGCGGGCCATCCCCGGCAGCCCGCCCTCGCTGATCGCCCCCGCCCCCGGCTGCTCCTTCGCGCCGCGCTGCGCCCGCACCATCGCGGCGCCCGCCGAGGAGCACGCCCGCTGCCTGGCCGAACGCCCGGCGCTCGACCCGCTCGGCACCGGCCACTGGGCCGCCTGCCACCTGCCCATGGTGCCGTCCTCGGGAAAGGCGCTCTGATGGGTGAACCACTGCTGTCCGTACGGGACTTGGTGAAGACCTTCCCGGGGCGACGGAGCCGTTCCGGGAAGGCCGGGGCGCCGATCCGGGCCGTCGACGGGGTCAGCTTCGACCTCGGCGCGGGCGAGACCCTGGGGCTGGTGGGCGAGTCCGGCTGCGGCAAGTCCACCACCGGGCGGATGATCGTCCGGCTGCTCGACCCGACCTCGGGCACCGTCACCTTCGACGGCACCGAGATCGGCGGCCTCTCACAGGCGCAACTGCGCCCGCACCGGCGGCACTTGCAGATGGTCTTCCAGGACCCGTACTCCTCGCTCAACCCCCGGCAGACGGTGGCCAGGATCATCTCCGAGCCGTTGCTGGTGCAGGGCACGGGCGCGGCCGACGCGCGCAAGCGGGCGGCGGAGCTGATGGAGCTGGTCGGGCTGATCCCCGAGCACCTCGACCGCTACCCGCACGAGTTCTCCGGCGGCCAGGCGCAGCGCATCGGCATCGCCCGGTCGCTGGCCACCTCGCCCCGGCTGGTCATCGCGGACGAGCCGGTGTCCGCGCTGGACGTCTCCATCCAGGCCCAAGTGGTCAACCTGATGGAGCAGTTGCAGCGCGAACTGGGCCTGGCGTACGTGTTCATCGCGCACGACCTCTCGGTGGTCAAGCGGGTCTGCGACCGAGTCGCGGTGATGTACCTGGGCCGGATCGTCGAGATCGGCGACAAGGCCGAGGTGTACGGGCGGCCCGCGCACCCGTACACCAAGGCGCTGCTGTCCGCCGTGCCGCTGCCCGACCCGGCGGCGGAGCGGGCCCGGGAGCGGATCGTGCTGCTCGGCGACCCGCCGAGCCCGGCGAACCCGCCGGCCGGCTGCGGCTTCCACCCGCGCTGCCCGAAGGCGCAGGAGGTGTGCCGCACGGAGCGGCCACTGCTGCGGATCGTCGGGGCGGGGTCGGGCGAGGCGGGGTCGGGCGGTGCTGGTTCGGGCGCCCCCGCCGCGGGCGGGCGCCAGGCGGCGTGCCACTTCCCGGAGTAGCGGGACATCAGACGCCCGGTCGGGCGCGGCGGGGAACCTCACGAGGGCCGCGTCCGACCGGGTTCCACGTTTTCCGGGGGGCCGTCACCTGGTGCCGTACTCCACGGTCACGCTGAGCACCACCAGCACGCCGTACACCAGCGCCAGGGCGGGCCGGCCGGCCGCGTACAGGGCGAGCCCGGCCGAGCCGAGGACCAGCAGCTTGAGCACGATCGTCACGGCGAGCGGCTGCGGGAACCTCGGCCCGCCCGCGGCCAGGAACAGGCTCCAGAGCGCGATGGCCAGCGCGGGCGCGCCGAGGCCCAGCAGCAGCCGCACGCCCGGGTTGGGGCCGGTCTTGAACCCCCAGTAGCAGAGCGCCGCGAGCATCGCTAGCTCCAGGGTGAACGCGAGTGCCGCGTTGGTGCCCGTCAGCAGGGTGAAGTGTGTCCCCCCGGCCGCGTCCGGTCGCTTGATCTCCATACGTGCGAGCCCCCGTGGTGTCGATCCGCCCGGGCCGGACGGCGCTCCTGCGGAGTGTGCCAGTCCGGCCCGGGCGAGCTCAACGGATCAGCCCAGACTGCTCCGCAGGAAGGCGAGTTCGGCCGTGACGACCTGCGCCTCCACGGCCCCCGGGGTCATGTGGGTGACCCGCGGCAGCGGCAGCACGGTGTGCGGGCGGCCCGCCCGGGTGAGGGCCTGGGAGAGCAGCATGGTGTGCGCGGGGTGGACGTTGTCGTCGAACAGTCCCTGGGTCAGCAGCAGCGGCCGGGCCAGGCCGGGCGCGTCGGGGATCAGGTCGTCCGCCTCGTAGCCCGCGGGGTCGTCCTGCGGCAGGCCGAGGTAGCGCTCCGTGTACGCGCCGCTGGCCAGGCGCCAGTCGGTGGGCGGGGCGCCCGCGCAGGCGGCGTGGAAGACGTCCGGGCGGCGCAGCACGCAGAGTGCGGCGAGCCAGCCGCCGAAGGACCAGCCGCGCACGCCGACCCGGCCGAGGTCGAGGTCGGGGTGGTCGGCGGCGAGCGCGTGCAGGGCGTCCACCTGGTCGTCCAGGACGACCCGGGAGAAGCCGCGGAACACGGCCCGGGTGAAGGCGGGGGAGATGTTCGAGGTGCCGCGGTTGTCGGTGGTGACCACGGCGAAGCCCTGGTCGGCCCACCACTGGCGCAGCTGCCAGCGGCGCGGGTCGAGGGCCACGGACTGGTGGGTGGGCCCGCCGTAGACGTCCAGCAGGACCGGCAGCCGGCGGCCGGGGGTGTGCTCGCGCGGGTACACCACCGAGGTGGGGAGTCCGCGGTCGGTCACCCGGGCGAGCAGCGGGTGGACGACGTAGGGGAGTTCGGGGCCGAGGTCGGTGATCGACAGTTCCCGGCCGGCCCGGTGCAGGACGCGCCGGTAGCCGGTGGGATCGGCGGAGGTGAGCAGCAGGGTGTCGCCGGCGGCGAGTGCGGTGTGCACACCGGGCCGCGGGGTGAGGGGTTCGGGGGCGCCGCCGTCCGGGTCGATCAGGTGGAGGTACTGGTGGGCCGGGTCGCCCTGACCGGTCTCACAGAGCAGCTTGCCGTGCAGCCGCCCGGCCACCCGGCGGACCTGGAGGCCGTCGGTGTCCAGCGGCTTGCCGTCCAGGGCGAGGCCGCGGGCCCCGGGGGTGTCGTGGGCGGTGAGCAGCCGGCCGTCGTCCAGCCGGGCCGGGGTGCCGGGCAGGGCGTCGACCCAGAACTCGTCGGTGGTGCGGGAGAGTTCGACGGTCGCGCCGGTGGCCGGGTCGGCGCTGAGCAGGAGCACGCGCTGCTGGAGCCGGTCGGTGACGGTGAGCAGCAGTTCGTCCCGGCCGGCCCACGAGGCGTCCATGAGGTACGGGAACTCGGCGGCGTCCCAGCGCAGTCGGACGCGGGAGCGGTCGAGGCCCAGGACCCAGAGCTGGACGTCCGCGTGGGGGCCGCCGGAGTGTGGGTAGGCGTGCTCGTCGGCGGGTTCGGCGGGGCGGGTGGGATCGGTGAAGTGCCAGCGGGGGAGGGCGGATTCGTCCACCCGGGCGGCGAGCAGCGCGCCGCCGTCCGGCCGCCACCAGTGGCCCCGGGAGCGGGACAGCTCCTCGGCGGCGGCGAATTCGGCGACCCCCCAGCGGGCGCCGTCCGCGGGGGAGAGCGGTTCGAGGCCGGGGGTCACGTAGAGGGCGTCCTCGGCGACGTAGGCGATCCGCTGGCCGGTGGCGTCCGGCCGGGGGTCGAACGCCGGCCCGGCGACGGGGAGTTCGTCGCTGGTGCCGCTGGCGGTGTCGGTGCGGAACAGGCGGCCGTCCAGGGTGAAGACGGCGACGGCGAGGTCGGCGGTGGCCGCGTAGCCGCCGATGCCGGCGGCGGTCAGCCGGACGCGTTCGCGCAACCGGCGTTCGAGCGGGGGGAGTTCGTCGCGGTCGCCGCTGCGGCCGGGCAGCAGTGCGGCCGGGTCGGCGACCATCCGCTCCTCGCCGGTCTCGACGTCGAGGAGGTGCAGACGGTCGATCGGATCGTTCGAACCGGTCGAGCGGAGCAACAGCAGCCGGGTACCGTCCTCGGCGAGCGTGTACGCGCGCGGCGCGCCGAAGGTGAACCGGCCGGTGCGGGCACCGAGGGCCAGGAAGGGGTCGGCAATGGTCATGGGCCGATCGTGGTTGCCGGGGACGTTGACCGACCAGGGTTGTGTCATGTGAAATGTCACACATCGCAGGTGTGGTGTGTGCAGGGATTCAAGTGTTCAGGGATTCAAGGAGGAAGCCGTGACGGACGACCTGGGGACCGCCGAACCCCCGGCCCCGCTGCCCGCCGCCGAGGGCATGTTCACCCTCGCGCCCGGTGCGGCGCACCTCAACCACGGCTCCTTCGGCGCCGTGCCCGTCCCGGTGCAGCAGGAGTGCGAGCGGCTGCGGGCCGAACAGGAACTGGACCCGGACGGCTTCTTCTGGAGCCTGCCGGAGCGGGTCGCCGCGGCCCGGACCCGGATCGCCGCCGAGCTCGCCGTCGCGCCCGACCTGCTGGCCCTGGTCGACAACGTCACCGAGGCCACCGCCGTCGCCCTGGACAGCATCCCGCTCGCGCCCGGCCACCGGATCCTGGTCACCGACCACGGCTACGGCGCCGTCACCCGGGCCGTCGCCCGCCGGGCCGCCGAGGCCGGCGCCGAGCTGAACGTCGTGACGCTCCCGGTGGACGCGCCGGACGAGGCGGCCGTGCACGCGGCGGTGCTCGACGCCGTGGACGAGCGGACCGCCGTCGCCGTCCTCGACCAGATCACCTCGCCCACCGCCCGGCTGATCGCCACCCCCGCGCTCCTCGCCGACCTGCGCGACCGCGGCGTGACCACCGTCGTGGACGGCGCCCACGCGCCCGGCATGCTGCCCGACCCGGTCGACCCGGGCGCCGACTTCTGGTTCGGCAACCTGCACAAGTGGGCCTTCGCCCCGCGCGCCACCGGCCTGCTCGCCGTCCGCCCCGAGTGGACCGGCCGGATCCGCCCGCTCGCCCTCTCCTGGGAGCACGACCGGGGCTACCCGGCGGCCGTCGAGTGGCGCGGCACCTGCGACTACACGCCGTGGCTGGCCGCCCCGGCCGGCCTCACGCTGCTGCGCGGGCTCGGCCCGGCGGTGGCCGCGCACAACGGCGGGCTCGCCCGGTACGGCGGGCGGGTGCTGGTCGAGCGGGGCGGCCTGCGGCCGCTGCCCGCTTCGCCCGGGGTGTGGATGAGCGCGGTGCGGCTGCCCGCCGGGTGCGCCGAGACCGAGCCGCAGGCGCGGGCGCTGATGGCCGAGGTGTGGGAGCGGCTCGGCGCCCGGGTCGCCGTCCGCCCGTGGGAGGGCGGCGGGGTGCTGCGGGTCAGTGCCCAGCTGTACAACCGGGCCCACGAGTACGAGCGGCTGGCGGACGGGCTGGCGCTGCTGCTCAACGGCTAGGCCGGCCCCGGGGCCTGTCCCTGTCCCTGGCCCGGCCCCGGGGCCGGCGCCCGGCCCGGCCCTGGGGACGCGCGCAGCTCGGCGAGCAGCACCGTCCGGTCGGTGAGCAGCCCGGTGAGGATGCGCCGGGCCGAGCGCAGCAGGTCGGCGACCTCCCCGCCGGCCAGCGCGTACACCACGGTGCTGCCCTCCCGGGTCGCGGTGACGATGCCCGACCGGCGCAGCACCGCGAGCTGCTGGGACAGGCTGGACGGCTCCACGTCCAGCTCGGCGAGCAGGCCGCGCACGGGCGTCGGCCCGGCCTGCAGCAGCTCCAGTACCCGGATCCGGACGGGATGGCCGAGCATCCGGAAGAACTCGGCCTTGGCCTGGTACAGCGCCACCGTCACGGTGCCCTCCTTCCCTGGTATGCCAGGTCCTGGCGTGCGAGGCCGGACCGCTCAGATCTCCAGCGCGGACTCGATCAGCTTGAGCCGGTGGCGGGCCATCGCCAGGTTGGAGCGGCTGCGGTTGAGCGCCAGGAACAGGAACAGGCCGCGCCCGCCGGGCGTCGTGATCGGCCGGACCATGTGGTACTGGCTGGTGAGGCTGATCAGGATGTCCTCGATCTCGTTGTCGTGCAGGTTGAGCAGCTCCATCGCCCGCATCTTGGCGCGGACCACGTCGGTGTTCCCGGCCGCGGCGACGTTGAGGTCCAGCTCGTTGCCGTCGCCGAGGCTGCCGAGGGCCATGCCGCTGCCGTAGTCGACCAGGGCGACGCCGATCGCGCCGTCGATCGTCATGGCCTGCTTGAGGGACGTCTCCAGGTCCGCCATCGTGGCTGTCCTCCCGTGAGTTGGTGGCTGTGGGACCCGAAGGTAGGGAGCGAGCGGGGGATTTCACAGGGAATGACCGGAGACGTCCGAAGCTGATCGGATCCCGATCACTTGAAGACATTTGCAACTATGGATTTGGGAGAGGAGTGATCTCACGGCGTCGCCTTGCGGTCCCGCCGACCGGAAAAACGGTGCTATCGATGTCACTCCTCCCGGGTAACCTCTCGCTGAGATGCGAGATCACACCAACCACACCCGGACGGCGATGAACACCCCTGACCCCGAGCCCCAGGAAGACCGGGAGCTCAGCCCCGCCGAGGCGTACGCGGCCAGCCGTCGCCGGGCCAAGGAGCAGGCCTCCGCCCTGTACGGCTTCCAGCAGCTGTACGACTTCCCGCTGGACGACTTCCAGCTGGAGGCGTGCGAGACGCTGGAGGCCGGCTCGGGCGTGCTGGTCGCCGCCCCCACCGGCTCCGGGAAGACCATCGTCGGCGAGTTCGCCGTGCACCTGGCCCTGCAGTCCGGCCGCAAGTGCTTCTACACGACGCCCATCAAGGCGCTCTCCAACCAGAAGTACGGCGACCTGGTCAAGCGCTACGGCGCCGCCAAGGTCGGCCTGCTCACCGGTGACAACACCGTCAACGGCGACGCCCCCGTGGTGGTCATGACCACCGAAGTGCTGCGCAACATGCTCTACGCGGGCTCCAGCACCCTCGACGGCCTCGGCTACGTCGTCATGGACGAGGTGCACTACCTCGCCGACCGCTTCCGCGGCGCCGTCTGGGAGGAGGTCATCATCCACCTCCCCGAGTCGGTCACCCTCGTCTCGCTCTCCGCGACCGTCTCCAACGCCGAGGAGTTCGGCGACTGGCTGGACACCGTCCGCGGCGGCACCAAGGTGATCGTCTCCGAGACCCGCCCGGTGCCGCTCTGGCAGCACGTGATGGCCGGCAACCGGATGTACGACCTGTTCGCGAACCCCGACCGGGACGGCCGGCCCAAGAACAGCCTCAAGAACCCCGGCAAGGCCGTCAACCCCGAGCTCGTCCGGCTCGCCCGCTCCGAACTCGACCGCAACCCGCGCGACCGCTTCGGCCGCGGCCGGGGCCGCTCCATGCCCAACGGCCGTCCCGGCAAGGTCTGGACGCCGGGCCGCGTCGACGTCATCGACCGGCTCGACGCCGAGGGCCTGCTGCCCGCGATCACCTTCATCTTCAGCCGGGCCGGCTGCGAGGCCGCCGTCCAGCAGTGCCTCAGTTCCGGCCTGCGGCTCAACAAGGACGCCGACCGCGCCCTGGTCCGCGCCATCGTCGAGGAGCGCTGCGCCGACATCCCCGACGAGGACCTGCACGTCCTCGGCTACTTCGAGTGGCTGGACGGCCTGGAGCGCGGCATCGCCGCCCACCACGCCGGGATGCTGCCCCGGTTCAAGGAGGTCGTCGAGGAACTGTTCGTGAAGGGCCTGGTCAAGGCCGTCTTCGCGACCGAGACCCTGGCGCTCGGCATCAACATGCCCGCCCGCTCGGTGGTCATGGAGAAGCTCGTCAAGTGGAACGGCGAGACCCACGCCGACATCACCCCCGGCGAGTACACCCAGCTCACCGGCCGCGCCGGGCGGCGCGGCATCGACGTCGAGGGCCACGCCGTGGTGCTCTGGCAGCGCGGCCTCGACCCCGAGGCGCTGGCCGGGCTCGCGGGCACCCGGACGTACCCGCTGAAGTCCTCGTTCCGGCCGTCCTACAACATGGCCGTCAACCTGGTCTCCCAGTTCGGCCGGCACCGCTCGCGCGAACTCCTGGAGACCTCCTTCGCGCAGTTCCAGGCCGACCGCTCGGTCGTCGGCCTCGCCCGCCAGGTGCAGCGCAACGAGGAGGGCCTGGACGGCTACCGCGAGTCCATGACCTGCCACCTCGGCGACTTCGACGAGTACATGGAGCTGCGCCGGCGGCTCAAGGACCGCGAGAACGAACTCGCCCGCGAGGGCACCAGCCAGCGCCGCGCCGCCGCCGTCGAGTCCATCGAGCAGCTCAAGCCCGGCGACGTCATCCACGTCCCCACCGGCAAGTTCGCCGGCCTCGCCCTCGTCCTCGACCCGGGCCTGCCGCCGGTCAACCGCTCCGGCCGCGGCGGCCCGCGCCACCCCGACTTCCAGGACGGGCCGCGGCCGGTCGTGCTCACCGCCGAGCGGCAGGTCAAGCGGCTCGCGATGATCGACTTCCCGCACCCGGTGGAGGCGATCGAGCGGGTCCGCATCCCCAAGTCCTTCAACCCGCGCAGCCCGCAGTCGCGCCGCGACCTCGCCTCCGCCCTGCGCACCAAGGCCGGCCACCTCGAACCCGAGCGGTTCCGGCGCGGCCGCGCCGCCGCCGCCGACGACCCCGAGATCACCCGGCTGCGCACCGAACTGCGCCAGCACCCCTGCCACGGCTGCTCCGACCGCGAGGACCACGCCCGCTGGGCCGAGCGCTACCACCGGCTGCACCGCGACACCGAGCTGCTGGAACGCCGGATGCGCTCGCGCACCCACACCATCGCCCGCACCTTCGACCGGGTCTGCGGCCTCCTCACCGACCTCGGCTACCTCAGCGGCGACACCGTCACCGACGACGGCAAGCGGCTCGGCCGGCTCTACGGCGAACTCGACCTGCTCGCCTCCGAATGCATCCGCGAAGGCGTCTGGAGCGGCCTCGCCGCCGCCGAACTCGCCGCCTGCGCCTCGGCGTTGGTGTACGAGTCCCGGCAGTCCGACGACGCCGGCGCCCCGCGCGTGCCGGAAGGCGCGGCCAAGGAGGCGCTCGGCAAGATGGTCCGCATCTGGGGCCACCTCGACGCCCTGGAGGAGCAGCACCGGATCAACACCGCCGAAGGAGTCGGCCAGCGCGAACCCGACCTCGGCTTCGCCTGGGCCGCCCACCGCTGGGCCCTCGGCCACAGCCTCGACCAGGTCCTGCGCGACGCCGAGATGCCGGCCGGCGACTTCGTCCGCTGGACCAAGCAGCTCATCGACGTCCTCGGCCAGATCCAGGACGCCGCCGGCGAGGACGCGGAACTCCGCAAGACCGCCCGCAAGGCCGTCGACGGCCTCCGCCGCGGCATCATCGCCTACTCCTCGGTGGGCTAGCGACCACCCGGCAGGGGCCCGCACGAGACCACTCGTGCGGGCCCCTGCCGCATGGCGCACCGATGACGACCAGGGCGCGGCGAGCCAGGCCCCCACCCTCCACCCCACCTGCCTTGCCCCTCGGGGACTCACTTGCTCCGGCGCACAGGAAGTCGGCTGGGCCGACTTCCTGTGCGCCGCAGGATCGGGGTGACGAACTCGTCGGCCGCGCTTGGACTTGGCGGCCTCGCTCGACCTGAGCGAGGCCGCCGACCACGACGTCCGCAGTGGGGTGAGAGGCAGGCCGGCTGAGGGCGCTTGCCAGGGTGGGGGGTCAGGTCGCAGAGTGGCCGCGGTTGGGGCAGGGTGGCTGCCGGTGTGAGGGAGGGGAGCGGACGATGGCCGTGAGTCTGAGCAAGGTCGAGGACAGTGCGCCGGCGCTGGTGAGTCTGTACAAGACGGCCGGGGCCGCGGTGGGGAAGCGCGGGTTGGACGGTCAGCCCGTCGCCGTGTACCTGGTGGTCGACTACTCGGGCTCGATGCGGCCGTACTACAAGGACGGCAGTGTCCAGGCGCTCGCCGACCGGGTGTTGGGGCTGTCGGCGAACCTGGACGACGACGGGAGCGTGCCGGTGGTGTTCTTCTCCACCGAGGTCGACGCCCAGACCGAGATCGCCCTGCAGGACCACGTGGGCCGGATCGACCGGATCGTCGCGGGTCTGGGCCACATGGGGAAGACCAGCTACCACCTGGCGATGGACGCGGTCATCCGGCACTACCGGGAGAGCCGCACCACGGCGCCGGCGTTGGTGCTGTTCCAGACGGACGGCGGGCCGATCAGCAAGGGCGCGGCGGAGCGGAGCCTGTGCGAGGCGGCGCGGCTGCCGATCTTCTGGCAGTTCATCGGCTTCGGAGAGCCGGACAGCAGGCAGTTCGACTTCCTGCGCAAGCTCGACCGGCTGGCGGTTCCGGACAAGCGGCCCATCGACAACGCGGGCTTCTTCCACCTGGGCCGGGACCCGAAGAAGATCTCCGACGCCAGGTTGTACGACCTGATGCTCTCCGAGTTCCCCGTCTGGCTGGCCGCCGCCCGTGCCCAGGGCCTGGTGCCCCCGCTCCCGGCGGGCGGGGTCGGCCCCCGGGCCCAGCGCCCCGAGGCTCCGCAGCACCCCGAGGCTCCCCGGCAGCCCGGGGCCCCGCAGCGCCGGAGCCGCTGGGCGGCGCTGTCCGGGTGGCTGAGGAGCCTCGTCCGCTCCTGAGGCGGGGGCGGGAGCTCAGCGGGTGGCCAGGGCCTCCAGGACGCGTTCCAGGGAGGTGCCGAGGTTCCAGCGGGCGGAGAGGTATTCGAGGGTCATCGGGTCGAGGGGTTCGCGGGGCAGGGTGGCGTCGAAGTCCGGGAGCGGGGCGTCGGTGGCGACGCGGACGACGGTGGGGGCGACGTCGAGGTAGGCGGCGCCTTCGACGATGTTGCGGCGGCGGGCCGGGGTGAGCTTGGAGCGCACGTCCAGCGCTGCCGCGCGGATGGCGGCGAGGTCGCCGTACTCGGTGATGAGCTGGGCGGCGGTCTTCTCGCCGATGCCCTTGACGCCGGGCAGGCCGTCGGACGGGTCGCCGCGCAGGGCGGCCATGTCGGCGTACTGGGCGCCGTGGACGCCGTACTTCTCCATCAGCAGCCCGTCGTCGGTGACCTGCAGGTTGCCCATGCCCTTGACCGGGTAGAGGACGGTGATCTGCCGGGCGTCGTCGACGAGTTGGAAGAGGTCGCGGTCGCCGGTGACGATCTGGACCGGGCCCTTGGCGCGGGCGGTGAGGGTGCCGATGACGTCGTCGGCCTCGTAGCCGGGGGAGCCGATCCGGGCGATGCCGAGGGCGTCCAGGACGTGTTCGATGACGGGGACCTGCGGGGCGAGGGTGTCGGGCACCTCCTCCTCGCCGTCGACGGCGGCCTCGGCGACCCGGTGGGTCTTGTAGGAGGGGATGAGGTCGACCCGCCACTGGGGGCGCCAGTCGGCGTCCATGCAGGCGACGAGCTGGTCGGGCCGGTGGTCGTGGACGAGCCGGGCGATGAAGTCCAGCAGGCCGCGGACGGCGTTGACGGGCTCGCCCTGCGGGGAGCGCAGGGAGTCCGGTACGCCGTAGTAGGCCCGGAAGTACAGGCTGGCGGAGTCGAGGAGCATCAGTCGCGGTGCGGTCACGAGTCAGATCATGCCGCACCGCGCTGACTGGTACGGGCTTCTCAGTGCTCGTGCGGGCCGGCGCGGTGGACCGGGCCGTGGGCGTCGGCGCAGTGTTCGGCGGCCTGGTCGCCCGGGCCGGCGATCTGGAGGAGCGCGCCCGCCTCGTCCTCGCCGACGTGGTCGACCTGGAGGGTGGCGTGGGTGATGCCGTACTCGGCGGAGAGCCGGCGCTGCAGCGAGCGCCGGACGGCGTGGCAGTCGCCGCCGGGGGTGACCAGGATGTGCGCGGACAGGGCCGGCTGGTTGGAGGTGATCTCCCAGATGTGCAGGTCGTGGATCTCCTCGACGAGCGGTTCGGTGACCAGCCGGTCGGCGACGGCGTCCGGGTCGATGCCGGCGGGGGCGGCTTCCAGGAAGATCCGTCCGGAGTCGCGGACCAGTCCGATGCCCGCCTTGAGCATCAGCGCGACGACGATCAGCGAGGCGATGGCGTCGGCCCGGGCGAAGCCGGTGATGACCACGACGAGGCCGGCGACGGCGGTGGCGATGAAGGCGTACAGGTCGGTGAGGACGTGCTGGAAGGCGCCCTCGACGTTCAGCGAGCTGCGGTTGGCCTTGGACATGCACCAGGCGGCGGCGATGTTGACGACGATGCCGACCAGGGCGGTGACCAGCACCAGCGAGCCGGTGACCGCGGGCGGCTCGAACAGCCGGGTGATCGCCTCGTAGCCCAGCCAGGCGGACAGGACCAGCAGGGTGACGCCGTTGGCCTGCGCGGACAGGATCTCGGCGCGCTTGAGCCCGTACGTGTAGCCGCCGCGGGCGGGGCGGGCGGCGAGCCGCATGGCGACCAGGGCGAGGACGATCGAGGCGGCGTCGGTGAGCATGTGCGCCGCGTCGGAGATCAGGGCGAGCGACTTGGCGGCGAAGCCGACCGCGACCTCGCCGGCCATGAAGACGACGATCAGGGTGAGGGCGCTGAGCAGCCAGCGGCGGTCGGCGTCGGCGGCGACGGTGTGCGAGTGCCCGCCGTGCCCATGGCCGTCGTGACCGTGACCGTGCCCGTGACCGTGCGAGTGCTGGTGGTCATGCGCATGATCATCGTGGGAATGCTCGTGGCCGGCCATCGAAGCCCTCTCTGGACGCACGGGTGGGAGGTGACGCGGTGCGATCGCCCGCACTCGAAGTGAACCGCAGAATCGACAAAGATCCAAAGGCTGTACTGGTGACCGTTGTCGTTGCCGTTCAGCCGGCCCTCGGCCGGTCCCCTAGCCCAGCGGTACGGCCTCCAGCACCGCCGCGGTGGCGGCCCGCACCAGCGCCCGCATGACCCGGAGGTCGTCGCCCTGTTCGGGGTGCCACTGCACGCCGAGGGTGAAGCCCGGGCCCTCGATCGCCTCCACCGTTCCGTCCGGCGCGTGTGCGCTGACCCGCAGCCCCTCGCCGAGTCGGTCGACCGCCTGGTGGTGGTAGGTGGGGACGGAGAGTTCGCTCTCCGGCAGCAGCCCGCCGAGCAGCGTTCCGGGCACCGGCCGTACCGCGTGCGTCCCGTACCTCCCCGGGGATCCGCAGTGCACGTCCACCGCGACGACGTCCGGCAGGTGCTGCACCAGGGTGCCGCCGCACACCACGTTGAGGACCTGCATCCCCCGGCAGATGCCGAGCAGCGGCATCCCGGCGGCCAGTGCCGACCGCAGCAGTGCGACCTCCCACCGGTCGCGTTCCGGGGAGTCGGCCTCCGTCAACGGGTGTGCGGGCTCCCCGTAGTAGACCGGGTCGATGTCGGGCCCGCCCGCGATCACCAGCGCGTCGAGCCGGGCCAGGACTTCGGGTGCCCGCTCCGGGGCGTCGGGCGGCAGCAGTACCGCGATCCCGCCCGAGTCCCGTACGTGCGCGGTGTACCGCTCGGGGACGAGAGCGGCCCGGCGGTTCCGCCAGCTGCTCCAACTCGCGTCCACCAGGTAGGTGCTGACGCCGATGAAAGGCCTGCGATCCATGGCGCGCATTCTGCACCCGCGGCACCTGATCCACCGTCAGCCACGCGGCTCGGCGCGCCGCCGTCGTCCGCCCTCTTCCGCCCCGCGAGCCCCAGGCCGTACCGTTCGCTGTGACCGGTTGATCTCGAAGAGTGATCGATGAGGATGGTTCCGTCATGTCCGAGCTCGCCGCCGAGGGCGCCCGGCCGCGCGCGCCGCTGTCCCTGCAGGGGTTGCGCGCGCTGGTGGACGCCGGTGAGGTGCACACGGTCGCCCTGGCCTTCACCGACATGCAGGGCCGCCTTCAGGGCAAGCGCTTCGCCGCCCGGTTCTTCCTCGACGAGGTCGTCGAACACGGCGCCGAGGCCTGCGACTACCTGCTCGCGGTGGACGTCGACCTCAACACGGTGGACGGCTACGCCTTCTCCTCCTGGGCCACCGGCTACGGCGACTTCGCGATGCGCCCCGACCTCGCCACCCTGCGGCTCACCCCCTGGCAGCCGGGCACCGCGCAGGTGACCGCCGACCTGGCCCGGCACGGCGGCCACCCGGTGGACGCCGCCCCGCGCCAGATGCTGCGCCGCCAGATCGCCCGGCTCGCCGAGTACGGCCTGGCGGCCGACATCGGCACCGAGTTGGAGTTCCTGGTGTTCCGCGACACCTACGAGTCCGCCTGGCTGGGCGGCTACCGCGGCCTGACCCCGGCGAACCTCTACAACGTCGACTACTCGATGCTCGGCACCGCCCGGGTGGAGCCGCTGCTGTCCCGGATCCGCCTGGAGATGGCCGGCGCCGGGCTGACCGTGGAGTCCGCCAAGGGCGAGTGCAACCTGGGCCAGCACGAGATCGCCTTCCGCTACGCGGACGCGCTGACCACCTGCGACCAGCACAGCGTGTACAAGACCGGCGCCAAGGAGATCGCCGCCCAACTCGGCTGCGCGCTCACCTTCATGGCCAAGTACGACGAGCGCGAGGGCAACAGCTGCCACATCCACCTGTCACTGCGCGACGCGGTCGGCGCGCCCGCCTTCGCCGACCGGGACGGCCGGATGACCGACACCATGCGGCACTTCCTGGCCGGGCAACTGGTCGCGCTGCGCGAGTTCAGCCTGCTGTACGCGCCCAACATCAACTCCTACAAGCGCTACCGCCCCGGCTCGTTCGCCCCGACCGCCGTCGCCTGGGGCCGGGACAACCGGACCTGCGCCTACCGGGTGGTCGGCCACGGCCAGTCCCTGCGGATGGAGAACCGGGTGCCCGGCGGCGACGTCAACCCGTACCTCGCGGTGTCCGGAATGCTCGCGGCCGGCCTGTACGGGCTGCAGCGCAAGCTGGACCTGCCCGCGCCCTGCCTGGGCAACGCCTACGCGGTGGACGAGTACGGCCGGGTGCCCGGCTCGCTGCGCGAGGCGGCCGAACTTTGGGCGGAGAGCGAACTCGCCCGGGACGCCTTCGGCGACGACGTGGTCGAGCACTACCTGAACATGGCCCGGGTGGAACAGGCCGCGTACGACGGCGCGGTGACCGACTGGGAGCGCTACCGGTCCTTCGAACGGATGTGACGCACGCCCGGGCCGAACGGGAGGCCCGGCGGAGTCCGCGACCGGGGCCGGGACCGTCCCCGCCCACAGTGATGAGTAGGAGCCCGATGAGCGACACCGACATCGTCTGCCGCCGGCTGGTCGGCCGCACCGCCGTGGTCACCGGCGCGGGCAGCGGGATCGGCCTGGCGGCCGCCCGGCGGCTCGCCTCGGAGGGGGCGAAGGTGGTCTGCGCGGATCTCGACGAGGAGACCGGTCGGGCCGCCGCCAAGGAGGTCGGCGGGCTGTTCGTGCACACCGACGTCACCGACCCGTACATGGTCGAGGCACTGTTCGACGAGGCCTACGAGACCTACGGCAGCGTGGACGTCGCCTTCAACAACGCCGGCATCTCCCCGCCCGAGGACGACTCGATCCTCACCACCGGCCTGGACGCCTGGCGCAGGGTGCAGGAGGTCAACCTGACCTCGGTCTACCTGTGCTGCAAGGCCGCGCTGCCGTACATGCGCCGGCACGGCCGCGGCTCGATCGTCAACACCGCGAGCTTCGTGGCCCGGATGGGCGCGGCCACCTCGCAGATCTCGTACACCGCCTCCAAGGGCGGGGTGCTGGCGATGTCCCGCGAGCTGGGCGTGCAGTTCGCCCGGGAGGGCATCCGGGTCAACGCGCTCTCGCCCGGGCCGGTGGACACCCCGCTGCTGCGCGAGCTGTTCGCCGCGGACCCGGAGCGGGCGGCCCGACGGCTGGTGCACATTCCGCTCGGCCGGTTCGCCAGGGCCGAGGAGATCGCCGCCGCGGTGGCCTTCCTGGCCAGCGACGACTCCTCGTTCATCACGGCGAGCGAGTTCCTGGTGGACGGCGGCATCTCCGGGGCGTACGTCACGCCCCAGTAGGGGGCCCCGTCGCGGCGGGGCCGGGGCTTCTCACCGGAATCTCATCGAAAACCGGCGGAATTCGCGGCTGCCCTGATTTCGCGTTTATCCGGTGCCCTTTAGATTCTCTGGTGTGAGTGAGCAGATTCCCGCCGGGTGGTACCCGGACCCGAAGGACACCGCGAGCGACCCGAGACCGCAGCGCTGGTGGGACGGCCGGGGCTGGACGGCCAGCACCCGGCCCGCCCCCTCGGACGCGCCGACCCCGCCGACCCCGCCGGCCCAGTCGGCCCCGGAGGCCCCGGAGCCCGAGGCCGTCGCCGCACCCGAGGCACCCGGCACGTCCGCCCCGTCCGGGGTGTTCGGCGCCCCGGAGTCCGGCACGGCCGAGCAGCCCCGGGTGCTGGAGGGCGAGGTCCTGGAGAGCGGCCCGACCGTCCGCTACCCGGAGCCGCCGCCGTTCGGCGCCGCCTGGGGCGCCCCGGGCGCCGCGCCCCGCAAGCCCCGGCGCAAGCCGTCCAAGCTGGTGATCGCGACCGTCGCCGCCGCCCTGCTGGGCCTGGGCGCCGGTTCGGGGATCACCTACCTGGCCATGGACGGGCATGACGGCGACCGCGCGCCGCGCAGCGCCCGGGCGGCGGTGCCGGACGGCCAGGACGGGCCGTGGGGCGGTTTCCCCGGGCTCGGCGACGGCCCCGGCGCGGACGGCAAGGGCGGCAACGGCGGCGGCAACGGCAACGGCAAGGGCAATGGCGGAAACGGCAGCGGCAAGTCCAGGCCCGGCTCCGGCACCGCCGTCGACGTGGTGAACCGGCTCTCGCTGCCCGTGCCGTCGGGCTGGAAGGGCAGCCTCACGGCCGAGGGCTACGCCGCGATGTACGTCGGCTCCTACACCTGCGCGGACGGCAAGAGCGAGTGCACCCTCGGCGGAGTGAACACCGGCCGGATCGACGGCGGCGGCTCCGACGTCGCGGCGGCGGCCAAGGCGGACATCGACAAGGCGGCCAAGGACTCCTACGCCGACGTCACCGGCCACCAGGAGCTGAAGAACGAGGCCGTGAAGGTGAACGGCCAGGACGGCTGGCTGGTCCGCTGGAAGGTCAACGCGGCCAAGGGCAACGACGGTTACGTGCAGACCGTGGTCTTCCCGTCGAGCGACGGCAAGTCGCTGATCTCGGTGCACTTCGGCTTCGACATCGCCGACAAGGCGCCGGACGTCTCCCTGATGGACACGATCGTCAAGGGCATCGCCGACTACAAGGGCAAGCTCCCCTCGCTGCCCGGCGGCGGCTCCGCCACCCCCGACCAGGGCAACGTCGGCGGTACCAGCACCTGACGGGCCGCGCGCTCCTCACCGCACCACGGCGGCCCGCCCGGAGGAAGTCCTCCGGGCGGGCCGCCGCGCGTCGTCGGGGTGAGCCGGTGTCACGGAGCCGGACCCGACGGGGGTGTTGGCCGGTCCGGCCTCCGTGTCCGGCGTCAGGCGTCGCGTCGAACAGCCTCGACGCGGCGGCGCCGGAGCACCATGGCGGCCCAGCCGACGCCGGTCGCGGCGGCGCCGGCCAGCAGCAGCGGGCCGGTGGCCGAGGTGCCGACCGCGGCGGAGGCGGTCGGCACGGTCCGGCCGGCCGGGGAGTTCGGGTCCCCGCCGTGCCCGTGGTGGGCGACGGTGGACCTGGGGGCGTCGGCGGCGATCTGCGCGTCGCTGGGCGCGGCCGGGGCGGCGAGGGAGGCGGCCGCCGGGGCGCTGCCGCCCCCGGCGCCGAAGTCGACGTCCGAGCAGGCGTAGAAGGCCTCCGGGCTGTCGCTGCGCTGCCAGATGGTGTAGAGGATCTGACGGCCGGTGCGCTGCGGCAGGGTGCCCGAGTAGCTGTAGGAGCCGTTGACGGCGTTGCGGTCGACCTGGACCTGGGCGACCGGGGTCGGGTCGAGGTCGGACCACTTGAGCGGCTGGGTCGGGTCGAAGCCCGGCTTGGTGATGTAGACGGTCTGGGTGCCGAGGTGCGGCGCGGTGGTCCGGAACTGGAAGGTGTAGGCGCCCGCCTTGACGGCGGTGGCCGGCCAGTCGGTGCGCGGCCAGTCGAGGGCCGCGTACTTGTCGCGGTTGGCCGAGCAGAGCCGGCCGTCCGGGATCAGCGCCTGGTGGTTGCCGTTGGCGTTGGCGATGTTGACCTCGTTCCAGTCGTACAGCGGCTGGGTGCCGCTGGTGGCGACGAGGTCCTTGCAGACCTGGGAGACGGGGTGCTCCGGGCCCTCGGCGTAGCAGGCGGCGACCCGGCTGACGGGGTTGGTCATCGTGCCGTGGGCGCTGGCTGTCCCGGCGGTGGTGAGGGCCACCGAGAGGGCCGCGGCGCCGACCACGCCGACGGACAGGGCGGTTCGCTTGATGGACATGGGGTGGGGACTCCTTGACCGTCGTTCCGGGCGGGTGTGGGGGAGCGGGCACGCCTGCCCGTCCGGAGGGCCGCTGCCCGGACCGCGGGACCCCTGGGCCGAAGCGTAGGATTGGTCTGGACCATAAGGCAATAGCCTTGACCACCATGCCTGTTGACGCATCATGGGCTCCCGAGCAGCGCAAAGGCCCGATGGGACACCAGGGTTAGGAGTTCCATCGGGCCCGCTTAAGGCTCCGGAAAGGTGCGGGGAAGTCTAGAGGAAGGTCCGGCCCTCGCCGCGGTAGGTCGGTACGGTCCGGACGATCCGCTCGCCCTCGATCAGGTGCAACTCGGCGAAGCGCTCGCACAGTTCACCCGCCTTGGCGTGCCGGAACCAGACCCGGTCGCCGATCAGCAGGTCGTCCGCCGCCGCGCCGAGCAGCGGGGTCTGCACCTCGCCCGCGCCCTCCATCGGGTCGTAGCGCAGCCCCGGCGGCAGGTACGGCACCGGCGAGCGGTCCGGCCCGGCCGCGCCGGAGGCCGGGTAGCCGCCGCCGAGCACCGTCACCACGCCCACGCCGGGGCGGCGCACCACCGGCTGTCCGAACAGCGCGGCCGGGCGGCCCCGGAACGCGCGGTAGTGGTCGAAGAGTCGCGGCACGTACAGCCCGGAGCCGGCGGCCACCTCGGTGACGGCCCGCTCGGCCGCGGTGGACTCCACGCTGCCGGTGCCGCCGCCGTTGACGAACTCCAGCTCGGCCACCCGGCGCAGCCGCCGCACGGCCGCCGCACGCCGCTCGGCGAGTTCGGCCCGGGCCTTGGCCTGCATCAGCCGGATCAGTTGCGAGCGCACCGGCCGGCCGGGCGCCCGGTCGCCCACCCCGGCCACGTGGCCCTCGTACGCCATCAGGCCGACCACCCGGAACCCCCTTCTGCGCTGGACGAGTTCGGCGAAGGCGCCGAGCTCCTCCGGGGTGCGCAGCGGCGAGCGCCGGGCGCCCACCCGGACCCGGCCGCCGAGCAGGTGCAGCGCGGTGTCCAGCTCCAGGCAGACCCGCACCTCGGCGTCGCCGGCCCGGGCCGCGTCGATCAGGTCGAGCTGGGCCGGGTCGTCCAGGACGAGGGTGATCTCCCGGGCGAGGTCCGGATCGGCGGTCAGTTCGGCGTAGCCGGCCCGGTCGGTGGACGGGTAGGCGAGCAGCACGTCGCGCAGGCCCGTACGGGCGAGCCAGAGCGACTCGTCCAGGGTGAAGCTCATGACCCCGGCGAAGCCGTCCGCGGCCAGCGCCCGTTCGAGCAGGGCCCGGCAGCGCAGCGACTTGCTGGCCACCCGGATCGGTTTGCCGCCCGCGCGGCGGACCAGGTCGGCGGCGTTGGCGTCGAAGGCGGCGAGGTCGACGACGGCCACCGGCCCGTCCAGGTGGGCGGTGGCCCGGTCGTACCGGCGGCGGTCGGAGGCGGGGGCGGGCGCGTCGAGCAGGACCATGCGCGCAGGGTGCCACAGCGGACTACTCGTGGGTAGGGGGCCGGCAAGGATCCGGGAGCCAGGCCCCCGGGGCGCGTGCAGGCAAATGCCGGGTGGGACGGGCGGTGGCATAGGGTCGGCCGGGTGGACCGCAAAGACTTCTCCAACCCGGCGTTCGTCGGCAAGAGCATCCCGAATCCCGGTTTCTCCGACGACGACGGCACGGCAGACCCGGCGCTGACCGCCGCCCTCGCCCGCTGGGCGCAGGACCGCGCGGCCGAGCCCGAGGTGCTGGCGGCGCTGGCCCCGACCCGGCTGATGGTGCCGATCGTCGCCATCCTCGGCGAGGTCGAGGTGGACGAGCACGGACACAAGCACGACAAGACCAGCGACATGGCCGTGCCGGTCCTGGAGGCCCCGGACGGCCGCCGCGCGCTGCCGGCCTTCACCTCGCTGGAGACGATGACCCGCTGGCGCGCGGACGCCCGCCCGGCGCCGGTGATCGCCCCGCAGGCGGCGATGGTGGCCTTCTCCGAGCGGGCCGACACCCTGCTGGTCGACCCGGCCGGGCCGGTGCCCTTCCTGCTGGGCGGCGCGCGGCTGCGGGCGCTCGCGGAGAACCGGCCGTACCTGCCGCCGGTGGCGGACCCGGAGGTGCGCGCGGCGGTGCGGGCGCTGCTGGCGGCCGAGCCGCAGGTGGTCAGCGGGCTGCTGGCGCCGTCCGAGGACGCGGACGGGGTGCTCGCGGTGGTGTTCGACCCGGCGCTGGACCAGCCGGGCCTGCAGGCGGCCGCGCAGCGGGTCGGGCAGGCCGTGGCGGCGGACCCGCTGCTGCGGGTGCGGCTGGACCGGGGGCTGGACCTCGCGGTGCTCCCGGCGAGCGCGCAGCTGCCGGCCGAGCCGCTGTACCGGCGCTAGCGCGACGTGGAGCCGCCGCCTCACGTGGGGCGGCGGCTCCGCGGGGGTGTCAGGAGTAGACGGGCCCGGTGAACTTCTCGCCCGGCCCGGCGCCCGGCGCGTCCGGGACGAGCGAGGCCTCGCGGAAGGCGAGCTGCAGCGAGCGCAGCCCGTCGCGCAGCGGGGCGGCGTGGAAGTTGCTGATCTCGGGGGCGCCGGCGGTGACCAGCCCGGCGAGGGCGGTGATCAGCTTGCGGGCCTCGTCCAGGTCCTTGTCCTTCTCGCCGCCCTCGGCGAGGCCGCACTTGACGGCGGCGGCGCTCATCAGGTGCACCGCGACGGTGGTGATCACCTCGACCGCCGGGACCTCGGCGATGTCCCGGGTGAGGTCGTCGAAGCCGATCGCGTCGTCGTCCGCGCCGGGGGTCTGGGTGGGCTCGCTGCTCAAGGGGGGCTCGTTCCGTCGTGCCGTGATGGGTACACGTGGAGCGTACAAGGGGCCCGGAGCGCGGGGGCCGGGCCGTCCCGCGGGGGCGGAATAGCGTTCGGACGCCCGACGCTGTAGGCTTCGAGACTGACCGGCCGGGATCCCTCAGGGGAATCCGGCCAGCAAGTGGAGGCTCCACTGCGAGGAGGCCCGAGAGGGCAACCGCGAAAGTCTCCCACCTGATCGACCTCAGGGTCGACGGGTCCGGTCCGCGACGGGCGCCACGGCGCCGAGTCGCCCGCAGCGTCCCTCACCGGGCGCCGCCCCCGGTTGTGTGGAGCCCCGCTTGTACCGAGCGGGGCTTTTTTCGTGTCGCGGTGCACACGGTGTCGAGGGACACCGGGCAGCGCAGCACGAATGAAGCCCCGCCCAGTGGTCGAGTCCACTACGTGCGACCGCCGTCCGACGGCCGCATCGCAGAAGGTGCAACCGAGGAGGCCCCATCAGCACCGAGCCCCGCATCAACGACCGGATTCGCGTCCCGGAGGTGCGACTCGTCGGTCCCAGCGGCGAGCAGGTCGGCATCGTGCCGCTTGCCAAGGCGCTGGAGCTCGCGCAGGAGTACGACCTCGACCTGGTCGAGGTCGCGGCGACCGCCCGGCCGCCGGTGTGCAAGCTCATGGACTACGGCAAGTTCAAGTACGAGTCGGCCATGAAGGCCCGTGAGGCGCGCAAGAACCAGGCGCACACGGTCATCAAGGAGATGAAGCTCCGGCCGAAGATCGACCCGCACGACTACGACACCAAGAAGGGTCACGTCGTCCGGTTCCTCAAGCAGGGTGACAAGGTCAAGATCACGATCATGTTCCGTGGTCGTGAGCAGTCCCGCCCCGAGCTGGGCTTCCGTCTGCTGCAGCGGCTCGCCGACGACGTCCAGGACCTGGGCTTCGTCGAGTCCTCGCCGAAGCAGGACGGCCGGAACATGATCATGGTTCTTGGCCCGCACAAGAAGAAGACCGAGGCGATGGCCGAGGCCCGCGCCCTCGCGGACGCCCGCAAGGCCGAGCGACTGGGCCGGACCCCCGGCTCCGACGCCGCCGCGGACGACGACGACGTCCTCGTGGACGACGTCGCGCTTGAGGACGACGCCGAGGTCGAGGCGCAGGACGCGCCGGCCGAGGTCGAGGCCCCCGAGGCCGACGCTCCGGTCGAGCAGCCGGCCGCCCCCCAGGGCGCCTGAGCCGCAAGGCTCGGACGAACGGGGTCGGCCCCCTGGTGACGGGCGTCCCGCCCGCCACCGCAGATCCATCCAGTTCACGCCCGCGCGGCGCAGGCCGCGCGGGCGCGGACGGGACCGACGAGGAGATACGGCGAAATGCCGAAGCAGAAGACGCACAGTGGCGCCAGCAAGCGCTTCAAGATCAGTGGCTCTGGCAAGGTGCTGCGCGAGCGCGCCGGCCGCCGCCACCTCCTGGAGCACAAGCCCTCGACGCTGACCCGCAAGCTGGCCGGGACCGTCGAGCTGGCCCCCGCTGACGCCAAGAAGATCAAGAAGCTTCTCGGCAAGTGATCGCCCTCCCGCCCGGCGCGAGCCGCGTGCGGGGCAGCTGATCCTTCCCGACCCATTCGAATGACGGACCACGTGAAGTAGTCCGTGGTCCAACCCAAGGAGTAATCAAGTGGCACGCGTCAAGCGGGCAGTCAACGCCCACAAGAAGCGCCGGGTCATCCTGGAGCGCGCCAGCGGCTACCGCGGCCAGCGCTCGCGCCTGTACCGCAAGGCCAAGGAGCAGGTCACCCACTCGCTGGTCTACAACTTCAACGACCGCAAGAAGCGCAAGGGCGACTTCCGTCAGCTGTGGATCCAGCGCATCAACGCTGCGGCCCGTGCCAACGGCATCACCTACAACCGCTTCGTGCAGGGCCTGAAGGCCGCCAGCGTCGAGATCGACCGCAAGATGCTGGCCGACCTGGCCGTCAACGACCCGGGTGCGTTCGCCTCCCTGGTCGAGGTCGCCCAGAAGGCGCTGCCGGCCGACGTGAACGCCCCGAAGGCCGCCGCCGACGCCGCCTGATCTTCCGAGATCGGTTGAGCTTCCGACCGGACCCGCAGGCTCGCCTGCGGGTCCGGTTCTGCGTTCCCCTCCTCCAGCTTCAGCGCCTCCAGAGAACGAGACCATGCCGAGCACCGACACCCCCCTGCTGACCTCCCTGCGCTCGCCGCGCGTCGTCGCCGCGCGCCGGCTCGCCAAGCGGAACCAGCGGACCAAGGAGCGCCGCTTCCTGGCCGAGGGCCCGCAGGCCGTCCGGGAGGCCGTCGCCTTCGGCCGGCTGCCGGGGACGGCGGAGCACGCCGTGGTCGAGGTGTACGTGGGCCAGGAGGCCGCCGAGCGGCACGCCGACATCGTCGAGGCCGCGCTCGCCGAGGGCCTGCCGGTGCTGACCGCCACCGACGAGGTGATCGCCGACATCTGCGACACGGTGACCCCGCAGGGCATCGTGGCGCTCTGCCGCTTCATCGACACCCCGTTCGCCGAGGTGCTGAAGGCCCGGCCCAAGCTGGTGGCGATCCTCGCCCACGTGCGCGACCCCGGGAACGCGGGCACCGTGCTGCGCACCGCCGACGCGGCCGGCGCGGACGCCGTGGTGCTCACCGACGCCTCGGTGGACCTCTACAACCCGAAGGCCGTCCGGGCCTCCGTGGGCAGCCTGTTCCACCTGCCGGTGGCGGTCGGCGTGCCGGTCGAGGAGGCGGTCGGCAAGCTGCGCGAGGCGGGCGTGCGGGTGCTCGCCGCGGACGGCGCGGGGGAGCGCGACCTGGACCAGGAGCTCGACGAGGGCACCCTGGGCGCGCCCGGCGCGTGGGTGTTCGGCAACGAGGCGTGGGGGCTCCCGGAGGAGACCCGCGCGCTCACCGACGAGGTCGTGCGGGTGCCCATCCACGGCCACGCCGAGAGCCTCAACCTGGCCACCGCCGCGGCCGTCTGCCTGTACGCCTCGGCGCGGGCGCAGCGTTCGCCCGGCGGCTGCCGGGCCCAGGGCTGAGGCCCGGTCCGGCCGCGCGGGAGGCCGGGGCGGGCGCGCGCGACCAGTACGCCCCACGACGCGCCGGGATCACCCCGTCGCAGGCCCTACTGCCGGGGCCTGCGAGGCGCTAGGGTCTGCCTGAGTGGGGGGAACTGCACGGTGGGTAATCGGGGAGGACACCCATGGTCGGCAGCGGGCCTGAGCTGGACCCGGACGACCTGCCGGACGGCCTGGTGGTCGCCGACGCGCTGGGCCGGGTGGTCGGCTTCAACCGGGCCGCGGCCCGGCTGACCGGCGTGCGACCGGCGGCCGCGCTCGGGCAGCGGCTGGAGGACGTCCTCCCGCTGGAGGACCTGGACGGCCGCCGCTGGTGGCAGCTGACCGACCCGTACGGCGGGCTGGCGATCCGCACCGGGCAGCCGGAGCGCAACCTGCTGCTGCCCGGGGGCCGCGAGGTGCTGGTCTCCGCCCGGTACGTCCGGGTGGCGCCCCGGGGGCCGCTGGAGCGGCTGGTGATCGCGCTGCGCGGCACCGAGGCCCGGCGCCGCACCGAGCGCAGCCACGCCGAGCTGATCGCCACCGTCGCGCACGAGCTGCGCTCCCCGCTGACCAGCGTCAAGGGCTTCACCAAGACGCTGCTGGCCAAGTGGGAGCGGTTCACCGATGGGCAGAAGCGGCTGATGCTGGAGACCGTCGACGCGGACGCCGACCGGGTCACCCGGCTGATCGCCGAGCTGCTGGACATCTCCCGGATCGACGCCGGCCGGCTGGAACTGCGCAAGCAGGTGGTCGATCCGGCGGCGGCGGTGCGCCGGCACGTCGAGCGGACGGTCGCCACCGGCATCCCCGAGGAGCGCTTCGACGTCCGGATCACCGAGCCGCTGACGGTGCTGTGGGCCGACCCGGACAAGCTGGACCAGGTGCTGGCCAACCTGCTGGAAAACGCGGTGCGGCACGGCGAGGGAACTGTCACCATCGAGGTGGCACCGGCCAAGGAGGTCGTCGAGGCGCCCGTCTGGGAGCGCTCCGGCACCCCTCCCCGCATCGTGGAAGGCACAGCGGTCACCGTGAGCGACGAAGGCAGCGGGATCCCCGAGGAGTCGATGCCGCGCGTCTTCACCCGCTTCTGGCGCGGATCCAAGCGCGGCGGCACCGGCCTCGGCCTCTATATCGTCAAGGGCATCGTGGAGGCCCACGGCGGTTCGATCCGGGTCGACCGTGCCCCCGGCGGCGGCGCCCGGTTCCGATTTATCCTGCCCGCCGGCATCCCCGACTTCATGCTCTGAAGGAGCATGAACGACAAGCAGAGCATGCTCTGAAAGAGCATGAACGACAAGCAGAGCATGCTCTGAAGGAGCATGAACGACAAGCAGAGCATGCTGAACGACAAGCAGAGCATGCTCCGACCGGGCTTCGAGGTCCCGCCGGACGGGCTTCACGGCAGCTGCGCTACGCGCTGCGACTACACTCGACCTTTGGCGTTGCGCAACGCCCTGCGCGGCTGAGCCGCGGACACCCACTCCCGTGAGCCTCCGGTGAACGGAGACCGGGCTGCCCGTGCCCCGGCCCCGCCGGGCGTGGCGTGAAGGCGAGCCCCACACACCTGAGCACGGACGAGCAGGAGCACGGGAAGATAGAGATGTCGGCACCCAACAAGTCGTACGACCCGGTCGAGGTCGAGGCCCTCAAGCCCGAGGTGGTGGAGCAGGCGCGGGACGAGGCGATCGCCGCCTTCGCCGCCGCCGGCACCCTGGACGAGCTGAAGCAGGCCAAGGTCGCCCACATCGGCGACCGCTCGGCGCTCTCCCTCGCCAACCGCGAGATCGGCGCCCTTCCCCCGCACGCCAAGGCCGCGGCGGGCAAGCTGATCGGCCAGGCCCGCGGCGCCGTCAACCAGGCCCTGGCCAAGCGCCAGGCCGAGCTGGAGGCGGAGCGGGACGCCCGCGTGCTGGTCGAGGAGGCGGTGGACGTCACCCTGCCGTACGACCGCGCCCCGCGCGGCGCCCGGCACCCGCTGACCACGCTGGCCGAGCGCATCGAGGACACCTTCGTCGCGATGGGCTACCAGGTCGCCGAGGGCCCCGAGGTCGAGGCGGAGTGGCTGAACTTCGACGCCCTCAACCTGGGCCCGGACCACCCGGCCCGCTCGATGCAGGACACCTTCTTCGTCCAGGCCCCGGACGGCTCCGCCGACTCCGGGGTGGTGCTGCGCACCCAGACCTCCCCGGTCCAGGCCCGCACCCTGCTCGACCGCGAGCCCCCCGTGTACGTGGTCTGCCCCGGCCGGGTCTACCGGACGGACGAGCTGGACGCCACCCACACCCCGGTGTTCCGCCAGGTCGAGGGCCTCGCCGTCGACGAGGGCATCACCTTCGCCGACCTCAAGGGCACCATCGAGGTGCTGGTCGAGAAGCTGATCGGCGGCGGCCTGGAGCTGCGCTGGCGCCCGTCGTACTTCCCGTTCACCGAGCCGAGCGCCGAGATCGACCTGCAGTGCTTCGTGTGCCGCGGCGAGAGCGTCGGCAACCCGGACCGGCCGTGCCGGACCTGCTCCTCCGAGGGCTGGATCGAGCTGGGCGGCTGCGGCGTCGTCAACCCGCGGGTGCTGGTCGCCTGCGGTGTCGACCCGAACCGCTACAGCGGGTTCGCCTTCGGCCTGGGCCTGGAGCGGATCCTGATGAATCGTCACAACGTCGCCGACATGCGCGACATGGTCGAGGGTGACGTGCGCTTCACCCTTCCGTTCGGGATGGAGATCTGATGCGCGTCCCGCTTTCCTGGCTGCGCGAGTACGTCGACCTGCCGGCCGGCGAGACCGGCCGTGACGTGGCGGAGCGCCTGGTCCGGGCCGGGCTGGAGGTCGAGACCGTCGAGCAGCTCGGCGCCGACCTCAAGGGCCCGCTGGTGGTCGGCGAGGTGCTGTCCATCGAGGAGCTGTCCGGCTTCAAGAAGCCGATCCGGCACTGCTTCGTCAACGTCGGCGACGCCAACGGCACCGGCGAGCCGCAGGAGATCGTCTGCGGCGCGACCAACTTCGCGGTCGGCGACAAGGTCGTGGTCGTGCTCCCCGGCGCCGTGCTGCCCGGCCCGTTCCCGATCGCGGCCCGCAAGACCTACGGCCAGACCTCGGCCGGCATGATCTGCTCCGCCCGCGAGCTGGGCATGGGCGACGACCACAACGGCATCATCGTGCTGCCGCCGGAGTTCGAGCCCGGCACCGACGCCATCGAGCTGCTGCAGCTGGTCGACGACGTGCTGGACATCGCCGTCACCCCGGACCGCGGCTACTGCCTGTCCATGCGCGGCGTGGCCCGCGAGGCCGCCGCCGCGTACGGGCTGCCGCTGGCCGACCCGGCGCTGCTCGACGTGCCGCCGGCGAACTCCTTCGGCTACCTGGTGAAGGTCAACGACCCGGCCGGCTGCGACCGCTTCGTCGCCCGCACCGTCGTCGGCGTCGACCCGAACGCCAAGTCCCCGATCTGGCTGCAGCGCCGCCTGCAGAAGTCGGGCATCCGCCCGATCTCGCTGACCGTCGACATCACCAACTACGTGATGCTGGAGGTCGGCCAGCCGCTGCACGCCTACGACAAGCAGCGCGTGGACGGCCCGATCACGGTCCGCCGGGCGGAGCAGGGCGAGACCCTGACCACCCTGGACGGCGTCGAGCGCAAGCTGGCCGCCGAGGACCTGCTGATCTGCGACAACAGCGGCCCGATCGGGCTGGCCGGCGTCATGGGCGGCGCCTCCACCGAGATCCTCGACCCGGCCGCCGGCCCGGGCACCACCGAGGTGATCATCGAGGCGGCGCACTTCGACCCGGTCGCGATCGCCCGCTCCGCCAAGCGGCACAAGCTGCCCTCCGAGGCGTCCAAGCGCTTCGAGCGCGGCGTCGACCCGGAGGCCGCCCGCGCCGCCGCACAGCGCGCCGTCGACCTGCTGGTGCTGATCGCCGGCGGCACCGCCGAGGCCGGTGTCACCGACATCGCCGCCCCGCACCCGGTGCGCACCATCACCATCGCCGCCGACCTGCCCGACCGGGTCGCCGGCACCGAGTACGGCCGCGAGACCGTCACCCGGCGCCTGCAGGAGATCGGCTGCTCGGTCGCGGGCGCCGACGTCCTGGAGGTCACCCCGCCGACCTGGCGGCCCGACCTCACCGACCCGTACGACCTCGCCGAGGAGGTCATCCGGCTGGAGGGCTACGACAACGTCCCCGCCCGGATGCCGAACGTCCCCCCGGGCAAGGGCCTGACCGAGGCCCAGCGCATCCACCGCCGGATCGGCGTGGCGCTGGCCGGGGCCGGCTACGTCGAGGTCAACAACTACCCGTTCCTCGGCGAGCCCGCCTTCGAGGCGCTCGGCCTGGAGCCGGAGGACCGCCGCCGCCGGACCGTCAAGCTGGTCAACCCGCTGAACGACGAGGAGCCGGCGCTGCGCACCACGCTGCTGCCGGGCCTGCTCGGCGCGCTGCGCCGCAACGTCGGCCGGGGCAACACCGACCTGGCGGTCTTCGAGGCCGGCACCGTCTTCCTGCCCAAGGACGAGCTGTCGGTGGCGCCGCGCCCGTCCGTCGACCACCGGCCCAGCGACGCCGAGCTGGCCGAGCTGGACGCCGCGCTGCCGGACCAGCCGCGCCGGATCGCCGTCGCCCTCGCGGGCGAGCGGCTGCCGTCCGGCTGGTGGGGCAAGGGCGACCAGGCCTCCTGGGCGGACGCCGTCGAGGCGGCCCGTACGGTCGCCCGCGCGGCCGGCGTGGAGCTGACCGTCCGCCAGGGGCAGCTCGCGCCCTGGCACCCGGGCCGCTGCGCCGAGCTGGTCGTCGCCGGCACCGACCGGGTGGTCGGCCACGCAGGCGAGCTGCACCCGCGCGTGGTCAAGGCGCTCGGCCTGCCGGCCCGTTCGGCGGCGATGGAGATCGACGTCGACCTGCTGACGGCGGACGGCCCGAAGAAGGTCAACGGCCCGGCCGTGTCCGGCTTCCCGGTCGCCACCCAGGACGTCGCGCTGATCGTCGACACCGCCGTCCCGGCCGCCGAGGTCGAGGCCGCGCTGCGTTCCGGCGCGGGCGAACTGCTGGAGGCCATCCGGCTGTTCGACGTGTTCACCGGTGAGCAGGTCGGCGAGGGCAAGAAGTCGCTCGCGTACGCGCTGCGCTTCCGTGCCGCGGACCGCACGCTGACCGCCGACGAGGCCAGCGCCGCCCGCGAGGCGGCCGTCGCCGAAGCCGTCGCCCGCACCGGCGCGGTGCTGCGCGGCGCCTGATCCCGCAGGGCCCGAGGGCCCCGCCCGGACCGTTCCCCGGTCCGGGCGGGGCCCTTTGCCTTTTCTTGGCTTGACGGCGCGTCATCATCACCACTTAACTCATTAACTATGGAACTAGATAAAGGCGCCGACCAGCCCTCCCCGATCGAGTTCCGCCTGGACCCGGCCTCCGGTGTCCCGACCTACCTGCAGCTCGTGCAGCAGGTCGAACAGGCTTTGCGGATGGGCTGGTTGAGCGAGGGGGACCGGCTGCCCCGGGTGCGCGAGGTGGTCGCCGGCCTGGCGATCAACCCCAACACCGTGCTGAAGGCCTACCGGGAGCTGGAGCACCGCGGCCTGGCGGCCGGCCGCCGGGGCCAGGGGACCTTCGTGCGCGGGCTGCCCGCCGGGGTGGTGCCGCTGCGCGAACGGGCCGCGCTGCGGCGGGGGTTGCTGGACTGGATGCGTTCGGCGCGGGCCGCCGGGCTGGACGAGGGGGGGATGGTCGCGGTGTTCGAGGACGCGCTGCGCGACCTGCGCGAGGGCCGGACCGGGGTGGTGGCGTGATGGCGGCGGACACGGTGATCGACTGCGGCGGGATCGGCAAGCGCTACCGCCGCTCCTGGGCGCTGCGGGACTGCCACCTCGCCGTCCCGGCCGGGCACGTGGTGGCCCTGGTCGGCCCGAACGGCGCCGGCAAGACCACGCTGCTCAGCCTGGCCGCCGGCCTGACCCTGCCCAGCGAGGGCGCGATGACCGTCCTCGGCGACCAGGCCCCCGGCTCGCCCGGGGCCCTGGACCGGATCGGCTTCGTCGCCCAGAACGCGGCGCTCTACCCGGGCCTGCGGGTGCGGGACCTGCTCGCGATCGGCCGCCACCTCAACCGGCGCTGGGACGCCGGCCGGGCGCGCACCCACCTGGAGGGCCTCGGCATCCCGCTGGACCGCAAGTACGGCCGGCTCTCCGGCGGCCAGCAGGCCCAGGTCTCGCTCGCCCTGGCCCTCGCCAAGCGGCCCGAACTCCTGCTGCTCGACGAGCCGTTGGCCGCACTCGACCCGCTTGCCCGGCACGACTTCATGGCCGTGCTGCTCACCGCGGTGGCCGAGGACGGCCTCTCGGTGGTGTTCTCCTCGCACGCCGTCAACGAGCTGGAGCAGACCTGCGACTACCTGGTCGTGCTCACCGGCGGCCGGGTCCAGGTCGCCGGCGAGGTGGACGACCTGCTGGGCGGCCACCGGATGCTCACCGGCCCGACCGCCGAGGCGCAGGCGGTCGCCGAGCGCCTGCCGGTGGTCCGCGACCGCCGGGCCGGAACGCAGTCCCACCTGCTGGTCCGCACCGGCGGCCTGGACGCGCCGGTCTCCGGCGAGTGGCGCCAACAGCGCATCGGCCTGGAGGAGTTGGTGCTCGCCTACCTGCGCGAGCCGGCCGCCTCCGCCCTGCCCGGCCCGCGCGGGGCCGTCCGTCCGAACGAGAACGAGAAGGTCCTGCTGCCGTGAGCTCCACCACCCTCGCCCCGCCGCACTCCGCCGTCCTGCGGGCCGCCGGGCTGCGCCACCGGCCGGCGCTGCTGACCCTGCTCACGGTGATGGCCGCGCTCTCGCTCGCCCTGCTGCTGCACGGCTGGTACCTGCACCAGGGCCTGGACGCCACCGGCGCGGCCTCCTGCGATCCGGCCACCGACGCCTGCCTGGCCAAGTACAAGCAGTTCACCCGCCAGTACGCGGACGGGCTGCTGGAGCTGGACATGGTGTTCTACGTCCTCGGCGGCGCATTCGGCGCGTTCCTCGGCGGCCCGCTGCTGGCCCGGGAGTTCGAGCACGGCACGGTGCGCTTCGCCTGGACCCAGGGCGCCGGGCGGACCCGCTGGACGGCGGGCGGCCTGCTGGTGGCCGGCGGGGCGTTGGTCGTCCTCGCGGCGCTGTTCGGCTGGCTGCTGCTCTGGTGGAGCGAACCGCTGGCCCTCAAGGGCGGGGCGTTCAACCCGGACCTCTTCGTGCTGGCGCCGCCGGTGCTGGCCGGCCGGGTGCTGGTCGCCTTCGGGGCCGCGGCGCTGGCCGGCGCGGTGCTGCGCCGCACGGTGATCGCGGTGGGCCTCGGGATGGCGGCCTCGGTCGCGCTGCCCTTCCTCGCCCAGGCCGTGCGCCCGCACTACATGGCTCCCCTGGAGGAGTCCATGCACACGCTGAACTCCCTGGCGCTGGACGACCGTTGGGTGATCAACGTGTGGTTCTCCGACCCGGCCGGGAAGCGGATCCCCACGGACGACTTCTATCGCCTCGGCGATTCGGGCGCCCACTGGCAGTCGATGCTGCGCGACGGCGGCTACACGGCGCACCAGGTGTACCAGCCGGCCGACCGGTTCTGGCCGTTCCAGTTCATCGAGGCCGGCTGGATGCTGCTGCTCGCCGCGGCGCTGTGCGCGGCGGCGGTCTGGTGGGTGCGGCGCCGGGCGGCCTGACCTGCGCGGATCCGACCGACTTGAAGCAGTTCTGTCAAAACCCTTGCGGGGGCCGGGTGATGGGCGTTTTCCTTCTCGTTAGGAAGGTTTCCTAACCCACCGAGGAACCGGAGCACCCATGCGCTCTCAGTCCCGCCGTGCCCTCCGCATAGCCCTCGCCGCCGCCCTGGTGGCCGCGCCCCTCACGGCCGCGGCCACCGCGGCCGCCGCCCAGTCCGCGCCCGCCGCCGCAACGTCCGTGCAGCTCAAGGGAGTCGGCCTCGACGACCCGCACAAGAAGGACATCGCGATGCAGCTGGTGTCCAGCGCGGAGAACTCCTCGCTGGACTGGAAGGCCCAGTACAAGTACATCGAGGACATCGGCGACGGCCGCGGCTACACCGCCGGCATCATCGGCTTCTGCTCCGGTACCGGGGACATGCTGGACCTGGTCCGGCACTACACCGACCTCAAGCCCGGCAACGTCCTCGCCAAGTACCTGCCGGCGCTGACGAAGGTCAACGGCAGCGCCTCGCACGCCGGCCTCGGCACCCCGTTCGTCAAGGACTGGGCCACCGCCGCCAAGGACCCGGTCTTCCAGCAGGCCCAGAACGACGAGCGCGACCGGGTCTACTTCAACCCCGCCGTCAGCCAGGCCAAGGCCGACGGCCTGCGCGCGCTCGGCCAGTTCGCCTACTACGACGCCATCGTCATGCACGGCCCGGGCAACAGCTCCGACAGCTTCGGCGGCATCCGCGCCGCCGCCATGAAGAAGGCCAGGACGCCCGCCCAGGGCGGCGACGAGGCCACCTACCTCAAGGCCTTCCTGGAGGCCCGCAAGGTCGTCATGAAGAAGGAGGAGGCGCACTCCGACACCAGCCGGGTGGACACCGAGCAGCTGGTCTTCCTCAACGCCGGGAACTTCGACCTCAATCCGCCGCTCAAGTGGAAGGTCTACGGCGACAGTTACAGCATCAACAGCTGACGTCGGGCCATGGGGGCGCCGGGCGGCCGCCCGGCGCCCCGGCTATTTCGCGTGACGTTCGAACGTGCGCGCTGGTAGCGTCCCGGACGTGGCAAAGCTGAATCAGATCATCGCGGTCGAGAAGGGCGTCAAGTCCAAGTCCTTCCAGGAGCTCACCCAGTCCCACCAGGACTTGCAGAAGCCCGCCCTGCTGGCCGGCATCTCCCGGACGTACCAGCCCAAGGACGAGGAGGGCGAGCAGCTCCCGCCCGAGTCCACCCGGGTCCAGGTCAAGGCGGAGGACGTGCTCCGCACCACCGCGGCCACCCTGACCAGGCTGTTCGACGTCACCGCGACCAAGGACTGGGCGAACACCTCCGCCCGGGCGGACGTCGTGGTCGACGGGCGGACGCTGGTCGCCGACGTGCCGGTCTCCTACCTGCTCTTCCTGGAGAAGCAGTTGACGGACCTGCGGACGTTCGTGCGCAAGCTGCCCGTCCTGGACGCCGCCGAGTCCTGGAGCCACGACGCCTCCACGGACTCCTGGAAGACCGAGGCGGTGCGCACCATCCGCACCAAGAAGGTCCCGCGCAACCACGTGAAGGCCGAGGCCACGGAGAAGCACCCGGCGCAGGTCGAGGTGTACTACGAGGACATCGCCGTCGGCTACTGGACGACCGTCAAGTTCTCCGGCGCCCTCCCGGCGCGGCGGGTGAACGAGCTGCTGGAGCGGGTCGAGAAGCTCCAGCAGGCCGTCCAGTTCGCCCGCGAGGAGGCCAACAGCGCCGAGGTCGACGACCGCAGGGTCGGCGACGCGGTGTTCGGCTACCTGTTCGGGTAGCCCCATGATCGCCCCCGTTTGAGCGCGGGGGCGGCGCGAAGAGCGCAAAAGCTGACACTGAAGTTGAAGCTGACATCAGGGAGACAGTGGAGGTTCGATTCCTCCCCCCGGCACCAACTCCCGCCGGGGTAGCCCAAATGGCAGAGGCGCCCTGTGAATCTCAGACTCTCGCTCTAGTCTCAGCATTCGCCGCCGAGCGCCGGATCGACCGGGTGTGTGCTGAAAGCGTCGGATGCGGGTTCGACTCCCGCCTGTGCCTCTCCGCGGCACGGTAGCTTCAATGGCAAAGCGCGACGCTGTGAAACTGACCCACACCCTTAAACGTGCCGGTGCAGAGCAATTGGGTGGCACCTCAGGGGCCCGGGTAGCTGGATACCGCTCCCGGGCCCCGTCACGTTCCTCCGGCCTCCGTCAGACCGTCGCGGTGTAGTCGTAGAAGCCGCGGCCGGACTTGCGGCCCAGCAGGCCGGCGTCGACCATCCGGGACAGCAGCGGGGGAGCGGCGTACAGCGGCTCCTTGTACTCGTCGTACATCGACTCGGCGATCGAGACGATGGTGTCCAGGCCGATCAGGTCGCACAGCCGCAGCGGGCCCATCGGGTGGGCGCAGCCGGCCTCCATGCCCTTGTCGATGTCGGAGGCGGTGGCCACGCCCGACTCGAACATCCGCACCGCGGACAGCAGGTAGGGCACGAGTAGCGCGTTGACCACGAAGCCGGCCCGGTCGCGGGCGCGGATCGGCTCCTTGGCGAGCACCTCGGAGGCGAAGGCCTCGACCCGCTCGGTGGTGGTGGCGGAGGTGGTCAGGGTCGGGATGACCTCGACCAGCTTCTGCACCGGCGCCGGGTTGAAGAAGTGCAGGCCGATGACCTGCTCCGGGCGGGAGGTGGCGGCGGCCAGCTTCACGATCGGGATCGAGGAGGTGTTGGACGCCAGGATCGCGTCGCGGCGCTCGATCACCTGGTCCAGGGTCTGGAAGATCCGGACCTTGATGTCCTCGCGCTCGGCGACCGCCTCGACCACCAGGTCGCGGTCGGCGAAGTCGGACAGGTCGACGGTGAAGGACAGCCGGGACAGCGCCTCGTCCCGCGCCTCGGGGGTCAGCTTGCCGCGCTTGACGGCCGTGTCCAGCGAGTTGGTCAGCCGGGTCCGGCCGAGCTCCAGGGCCTCGCCGCTGGCCTCCGACACCAGGACGTCCAGCCCCGCCCGGGCGAACACCTCGGCGATGCCCGACCCCATGAGGCCGCAGCCCACTACTCCCACGCGCGCGATGTCACTCACTCAGTTGCCCTTCGATGGTGCTGGGGGTCGCCCAGCGACTCGTGGCCCAGCAGGCTCGCTGGTCTCCGGGCCGGTGTACCGGTATGGGTGCACCGGTCACCGCCCCGACGACGTTACTACTCCGTACCGGCCAGTAGGTCACCCCCTCCCCGGAGGAGTGCCAGGTCGCGGGTATCCCCCGAAGGAGTGAGGCGGGCAGCCCGGCGGGTGTGCCCGGGGCCGCGGCCGCCCGGCGGCCGCCAGAATGCCGCAGACGGGGGCCGGGGACGGGAAGGGAGCACGCGGTGCCGACGGGATCGCTGACAGGACAGGTCGCCGTGGTCACCGGCGCGGGCCGGGGCATCGGCCGGGAGATCGCCATCGGCCTGGCGGCCGAGGGCATGGCGGTCGGCCTGGTCGGCCGCACCCACGGGACGCTGACCGAGACGCTCAAGGAGTGCGTCAAGCACGGCGCCCGCGGTGTCGCCGTCACCGCCGACGTCACCCGCCCCGGCGCGGTGCGCGAGGCCGTCCGCGTCGTCGAGCGCGACCTCGGCCCGATCGACCTGCTGGTCAACAACGCCGGCCAGGTCGACCGCGCCGAGGTGCCGATCTGGGAGACCGACGCCAACCAGTGGTGGCAGGTCGTCGAGACCAACCTGCGCGGCCCCTACAACCTGCTGCGCTGCGTGCTGCCCGGCATGGTGGAACGGGGGCGCGGCCGGGTGGTCAACCTCAATTCCGGCTTCGCGCTGCGCCCGGACGGCCACTACACCGCGTACGCCACCTCCAAGGGCGCGCTGCTGCAGCTGTCCGACAACATGGCGGACTCGCTGGCCGGGCACGGCGTCGTCGTCCTCGACATCAGCCCCGGCGCGGTGGCCACCGACATGACCGCCGGGATGCCGATGTTCGAGGGCATGAAGACCTGGGGGTCCATCCCGTACATGGTCGCCGTCACGGTGGACGCCGCCCGCGGCCGCTTCGACGGCCTGCACGGGCGGTTCATCCACGCCGGGCGGGACGACCTGGCGGAGCTGGTCGCCCGGGCCGACGAGATCCGCGAGGCCGACGCCCGGACGCTGCGGCTGCGGCCGTACAAGGACGACGACCCGATGGTCTGACCGGCCGGCCCGGCGCCGCGCCGTCCAGCGCGCGACGGCCCGGCGCTACATGCAGAGCTGGCTCGCGGTCACCGGCTTCAGCCCCGCCTTGCCGAGCCCGTCCAGGATGCCCGGCAGCGCGTCGATCGTGCACTGGTGCCCCATGTGCAGCGCCACCACCGAGCCGCCGCGCACCGAGTCCAGCACCCGGCGCTGCAGCTCGGCGGCGGTCGGGTCGTTGTAGTCGCGCGGGTCGACGTCGAAGGACAGCACGTGCTCGTAGCCCACCGCCTTGGCCTGGTCGCGCACCGTCGCGGTGGCGTACTGGGCGGCGGACGGCCGGAACCAGCGGCCGATCGAGCCGGTGAGCCGCTTCAGCCGGTCCGCGCACTGGGCGATCTCGGCCCGCGCCTGGTCCGGGGTCATCGCGGAGATGTTGAGGTGGTTCTGGGTGTGGTTGCCCAGCTCGTGGCCGCCGTCCAGGATCCGGCGGGCCATCTGTGGCTGCTGGTCCAGCCAGCTGCCGACGACCATCACGGTCACCTTGGCGCCGCGCTGCTCCGCGGCCTCCAGCAGGGCGGTGGCCAGCTTCGGGTCGCCGGCGCCGTGGAAGGTGAGTGCCACGTTCTTGCCGGTGCGCGGGCCGGACACCACCTCGAACGGCGTGCCGGCGGCGAGCGGCGGCAGCACCGGCGGGGTCGGCGGCCCGGACGGCTGGGCGGACGCGGCCGCCTCCGTGGACTGTGCCTCGGGCGAGGCGGCCGGCGCGGCGGAGGCCGGGCCCTCGCCGCCGCCCCAGGCCGGGTCGGTGGTGTGCGTCGGATCGACGCTGCCGGGGTGCGCGGCGAGCGCCCCGGTGTCGGAGCGGCGGCGGTCGCCGCTGCCGCAGGAGGTGAGGAGGCCGCCGGCGGCGGACAGGGCGGCGAGCTTGGCGGCGGTGCGCAGTACGGTGCGTCGGTCGGCAGTCATCGGCAGCCAGCATAGAGACGGCCGGCGGGTGGAGCGATCCGGGGCGAGGTGGGCGTGGCGGCGTCCGCGCACCATCTTTGACGTGCACACATTCGGTGCTGTGAGGGTTGCAGGAACCTGAACTCCCGCTGTTTCCAAGGAAAGTCCTTGGATACGATCGCGGCGCACCGCGCGTAGAGCGGCGGTGCCGACACTTCCGGCGTTGAGCACAGGGGGCGGAACGAGATGTACGAGGACACCGCGGCCGTCGACCAGGACACCGGCACCGACTGGGAATGGGCGAGAGCCGACGACTGGCAGCCGCCCAGCGAACTCGACACCGGCACCCCGCACACCGCCCGGATGTACGACTACTACCTCGGGGGCAAGGACAACTTCGAGGCCGACCGCACCGCCGCCCAGGCCGCCATCGCCGCCTACCCGGCGCTGCCGCTGCTCGCCCGCACCAACCGCCAGTTCCTCGGCCGCGCCGTCGAGTTCGTGGCCGGGCAGGGCGTGCGCCAGTTCATCGACATCGGCACCGGCATCCCGGCGGTCGGCTCCACCAGCGAGGTCGCCCGGCGGGTCGCCCCGGACGCCGACGTGGTGTACGTGGACAACGACCCGATCGTCGCCACCCACGCCCGGGCCCGGGTGGCCGGCCAGCCGCGCGGACGCACCTCGGTGGTCGAGGCCGACCTGCGGGACCCGGCCGCGATCCTGCGCGACCCGGCCGTGGGCGCCACCATCGACCTCTCCCAGCCGGTCGGCCTGATGCTGGTCGCCGTCCTGCACTTCATCCGCGACGAGGAGGGCGCCCAGCACATCGTGCGGACCCTGCGCGAGGCGCTCGCCCCCGGCAGTGCCCTGATCCTCTCCCACGGCAGCCCCGACTTCGCCACCCGGGAGAGCGCCGCCGCGGGGGTGCGGATCTACCGCGGGGCCAGCTCCCCGCTCGTCCTGCGCCCGCGCGGCGACGTCGAGCCGTTCTTCGGCGACTTCGAGTTCGCCGGCCCCGGCCTCGTCCAACTCCCGCTCTGGCGCCCGACCGCCGGGCACGTCCGCACCGCCGACCTGCCCGAGGGCTGGCAGGAGGTCTCCGCGTACGCGGGCGTCGCCTTCAAGCGCTGAGCGGCCGCGGTCCCGGCGCCCCCTCCACACCGGGACCGCTTCCCGCACACTACGGTCGGGCACTGACAGGCCCGGGCGCGCACGGTTACCCTGCCGCGTGACCACCACCCTGCCCCCGCTGCCGCCCGAGGCCGCCGAGCTGCTGGCGCAGGCCGGCGCCCCGCCCCGGCTCCTCGCCCACCTCGCGCTGGTCCACGAGGTCGCCGAGCTGATCGCCGGGTTCTGCGAGCGCCAGGGCCTGCCGTTCGACCGCGAGGCCGTGCTGTTCGGCGCCGCCACCCACGACATCGGCAAGACCGTCCACCCCGAGGAGCTGACCGCCCCCGGCAGCGCGCACGAGCCCGCCGGGTACGCGCTGCTGCGCGCCCGCGGCGTCCCCGAGCGGCTGGCCCGCTTCGCCGGCGGCCACGGCCGGTGGGACGGGCCCGGCACCACCGTCGAGGACCTGCTGGTGAGCCTCGCCGACAAGGCGTGGAAGAACAAGCGGGTCCGCGACCTGGAGGACCGCGTGGTCGAGCGGCTCGCCGCCGCCACCGGGCAGCAGCCCTGGGAGGCCTTCCTGGCGCTGGACGACCTTCTCACCGGGATCGGCGAGGACGCCCCGCGGCGGCTCGCCGTGCAGGCGGCGCATCCGGTCCGAACCGTGCCGTAGCGCCAGAAAATGCCGCGACAGGCCGGGGCCGGCGGTGCTAGCTTCCGCGGCATGGAAGCCGTCACCGAGACCGAGATCCGCGCGTCCTTCGTCAACTGCTCGAAGGGCGAGGCGCGTCGGCTCAGCCTGCCCCGGGGTCTGGCCGAACTGCCCTGGGAGCACCTGGACTTCCTCGGCTGGCGGGACCAGGGCGCGCCGGACCGCGGCTACCTGGTGGCGCCGTACGGCGGCGAACTGGTCGGGGTGACGCTCCGGGTGCCGACCGTCCGGCGCAGCCTGACCAGGACGAACGTCTGCTCGCTGTGCATCACCGCGCACGCCGGCGCCGGCGTCGCACTGCTGGCCGCCCGCCGCGCCGGGGTGGCCGGGCGGGAGGGCAACACCGTGGGCACCTACGTCTGCGCGGACCTCGCCTGCTCGCTGTACGTCCGCGGGCTGAAGAAGTCCGCCCTGGTCAGCCGGCCCACCGAGTCGCTGTCCCCGGAGGAGCAGGTCGCCCGCACGGTGGCCAACCTGGACGGCTTCCTGGCCCGGGTGCTCGGCGCCGCCGACGCCGCGGCGTAGCCCCCCGGTCGCTCACCGCCCGCGCAGTCCGTCCAGCTCGCGCCGCTCCCGCTTGGTCGGGCGGCCCGCGCCGCGGTCGCGCTCGGCGACCTTGGGGGCGAACTCGCGCGGCGGCCGCGGCGGGCTGTTGTCGACCAGGCACTCCGCGGCCACGGCCGCACCGACCCGCTTGCGGATCAGCTTCTGCACCACGACGACCCGCTCGTACCCCTCCTCGCGGACCCGGACCTCGTCCCCGGGCCGCAGCGTCTGCGCGGGCTTGGCCCGTTCGCCGTTCACCCGCACGTGCCCGGCCTTGCAGGCGGCGGACGCCAGCGCGCGCGTCTTGGCCAGCCGGACCGACCAGATCCAGGCGTCCACCCGTACGGGTCCCTCGTGTTCAGCCATCCTCGGAGCCTATGCGACGCACGGACGGAGGGCCGGGCCCGGCCGGGGGCGCGTCAGGCGAGAGCCGGCGCCTCCTGGACGGCCCAGCCGTTGCCGTCCGGGTCGTTGAAGAACACGAAGCTGTTCCACGCCTCCCCGTGTCCGTCGACCCGGGCACCCGCCTCGAAGTGCTGCACCGGGCTGACCGCCACGCCCCGCGCGGCGAGTTCGGCGTGGGCCTTCTCGATGTCGGCCACCACCAGCTGGAGCCCCTTCACGGAGCCGGGCGGTGAGTCGATGACCCCGGTCCCGACCACGATCGAGCAGCGCGAGCCCGGGGGAGTCAGCTGGACGACCCGGACGCCGTCGCGCAGCCGGGTGTCGTGGTCGACCGTGAAGCCGGCCTGCTCCTCGTAGAACCGCTTCGCCCGGTCCACGTCGGACACCGGGACCACCACGACTTCGAGCTTCCAGTCCATTGCCCTCACCCCTCTCGGTCGGGCCCTTCCAGTATCCGCCGAAACGGTTCTCCGCCGACCCGTCCGATAGCCTGAGAACACGATGAATCCCGAGAGCACCGCCGCCGCGACCCCGTTCACCACCCCGTGGGGCGCCTTCCACCTCACCCGGCACCCCGAGGACCCCCGCGAGCGGCTGCGCGCCTGGGACGCCGCCGACGACTACCTGCTGCGCCACCTCGCCGGGGAGGCCGACAGCGCCGGCGCCGCGACCGAGCTGGCCGGCCGCCGGATCGCCGTGCTCGGCGACCGTTGGGGCGCGCTGACCACCGTGCTGACCAGCGCGCTCGCGCCGGACCGGCCGGTCCAGATCGGGGACTCGCACCTCGGCCGGCTCGCCACCCGCGCCAACCTGGCCCGGGCCGGCGCCGTCGTCGACGAGACCCGGCTGCTGACCACCCGGGACGCCCCGCCGGAGCGGATCGACGTGCTGTTGGTGCGGGTGCCCAAGAGCCTGGCGCTGCTGGAGGACCAGCTGCACCGGCTCGCCCCCGCCGTCCACCCGGGCACCGTGGTGATCGGCGCCGGCATGGTCACCGAGATCCACACCTCCACCCTGGAGCTGTTCGAGAGGATCCTCGGCCCGACCCGCACCTCGCTGGCCGTCCGCAAGGCCCGGCTGATCCTCTGCACGCCCGACCCGGCGCTCACCCCCGGCCCCAGCCCGTGGCCGCACCGCTACGCGCTGCCGACCGACATCGGCCCCGCCGCCGGCCGGACGGTGGTCAACCACGCCGGCACCTTCTGCGCCGAGCGCCTCGACATCGGCACCCGCTTCTTCCTGGCCCACCTGCCGACCCCCGCCCCCGGCGACCGGGTGGTGGACCTCGGCTGCGGCAACGGCGTGGTCGGCACGGCCGCCGCGCTGGCCGGCCCGGGCGCGGAGCTGGTCTTCGTGGACGAGTCCTACCAGGCGGTGGCCTCCGCCGAGGAGACCTTCCGCACCAACCTGGGCCCGGACGCCCCGGCCGAGTTCCTGACCGCCGACGCGCTCGACCCGGCGGCGTTCGCCCCAGGCTCGGTGGACCTGGTGCTCAACAACCCGCCGTTCCACTCCCACCAGGCCACCACCGACGCCACCGCCTGGCGGATGTTCACCGGCGCCCGCCGGGCGCTGCGCCCCGGCGGCGAGCTGTGGGTGGTCGGCAACCGGCATCTCGGCTACCACGTCAAGCTGCGCCGGCTCTTCGGCAACTGCAAGCTCGTGGCGGGCAACCCGAAGTTCGTGGTGCTGCGCGCGGTCAAGCGCTGACCGTCCACCAGGCCCTGGCCGGAGGCGGCCCCGCCGCGGACTCCTTGCATGAATTTTCTGCCGCACGTATATTCATGCCAAGACGAAGGAGGAACGCCATGGCATTGCGAGTCGCCGTCGCCGGCGCGAGCGGGTACGCGGGCGGTGAGGTGCTGCGCCTGCTGCTCGGCCACCCGGAGGTGGAGATCGGGGCGCTGACCGGCGGCTCGAACGCGGGCACCCGGCTGGGCGAGCTCCAGCCGCACCTGTGGCCGCTCGCCGACCGCGTCCTCGAACCCACCACCCCCGAGGTGCTGGCCGACCACGACGTGGTGTTCCTGGCGCTGCCGCACGGCCGGTCCGCCGCCGTCGCCGAGGCGCTCGGTCCGAACGTCCTGGTCGTCGACTGCGGTGCCGACTTCCGGCTCCGGGCCGCCGCCGACTGGGAGCAGTTCTACGGCTCCGCGCACGCCGGCACCTGGCCCTACGGGCTGCCCGAACTCCCCGGCCACCGCGCCGCGTTGAAGGGCAGCAACCGGATCGCCGTGCCCGGCTGCTACCCGACCGCCGTCTCCCTCGCGCTGTTCCCGGCGTACGCCGCGGGCCTGGCCGAGCCGGAGGCCGTCGTGGTCGCCGCCTCCGGCACCTCCGGCGCCGGCAAGGCCGCCAAGCCCCACCTGCTGGGCAGCGAGGTGATGGGCAGCGTCAGCCCGTACGGCGTCGGCGGCGTGCACCGGCACACCCCGGAGATGGCCCAGAACCTGACCCCGGTCGCGGGCGAGACGGTCACCGTCTCCTTCACCCCCACCCTCGTCCCGATGCCGCGCGGCATCCTCGCCACCTGCTCCGCCAAGGCGAAGCCGGGCGTGACCGCCGAGAGCCTGCGCGCCGCCTACGCCGAGGCGTTCGACGGCGAGCCCTTCGTCCACCTGCTGCCCGAGGGCCAGTGGCCGCAGACCAGCAGCGTGTACGGCGCCAACACCGCGCTGGTGCAGGTCGCCCTGGACGCCACCGCCGGGCGGATCATCGCGATCAGCGCGATCGACAACCTGGTCAAGGGCACCGCCGGCGGCGCGGTGCAGAGCATGAACATCGCCCTCGGCCTGCCCGAGGAGCTCGGCCTTCCCGTGAACGGAGTCGCACCGTGACCACCCCCAACACCGGCGTGACCGCCGCCAAGGGCTTCCGGGCCGCCGGCATCACCGCCGGCATCAAGGCCTCCGGCACCCCGGACCTCGCCCTGGTGGTGAACGAGGGCCCCTCGCTCGCCGCGGCCGGCGTCTTCACCGCGAACCGGGTCAAGGCCGCGCCCGTCCTCTGGTCCGAGCAGGTCCTCAAGGGCGGCCGGGTCTCCGCCGTCGTCCTCAACTCCGGTGGCGCCAACGCCTGCACCGGCCCGCTCGGCTTCCAGGACACCCACGCCACCGCGGAGCAGGTCGCCGCCGAGCTGGAGCTCAACGCGGGCGAGGTCGCCGTCGCCTCCACCGGCCTGATCGGCGTCCGGCTGCCGATGGACCTCCTGCTGCCCGGCGTCACCACGGCCGCGCGGGAGCTCAGCGCGACCGGCGGCGAGGCCGCCGCGATCGCCATCAAGACCACCGACACCGTGCACAAGACCGCCCAGGTCACCAGCCCGGCCGGCTGGACGGTCGGCGGCATGGCCAAGGGCGCGGGCATGCTCGCCCCGAGCCTGGCCACCATGCTGGTGGTCCTCACCACCGACGCCGACGTCGACGCCGCCGGCCTGGACGCCGCGCTGCGCGGCGCCACCCGCACCACCTTCGACCGGATCGACTCCGACGGCTGCATGTCGACCAACGACACCGTGCTGCTGCTCGCCTCCGCCGCCTCCGGCACCGCCCCGGACGCGGCCGAGTTCGCCGAGGCCGTCCGCGCGGTCAGCGCCGACCTGGCCCGGCAGCTGATCGGCGACGCCGAGGGCGCGAGCAAGGAGATCCGGATCGACGTCACCGGCGCCGCCACCGAGGACGAGGCGGTCGAGGTGGCCCGGACGATCAGCCGCAACAACCTGCTCAAGTGCGCCATCCACGGCGAGGACCCCAACTGGGGCCGGGTGCTGGCCGCGATCGGCACCACCGCCGCCGCCTTCGACCCGAACGAGCTCGACGTCGCCATCAACGGCGTCTGGGTCTGCAAGTCCGGTGGCGTGGGCGAGGACCGCGACCTGGTGGACATGAAGGGCCGCGAGGTCGTCATCACCGCGAACCTCAACGCCGGTACGGCGAGCGCCTCGCTGTGGACCAACGACCTCACCGCCGACTACGTCCACGAGAACAGCGCCTACTCCACCTGATATCCGAGCCAGGGATCACACCGTGCAGATCGCACCCAAGGGCGAACAGGCCCGCAACAACACCGCGTTGCCCAAGGCCATGACGCTGATCGAGGCCCTGCCGTGGCTGGAGCGCTTCCACGGCAAGACCGTCGTGATCAAGTTCGGCGGCAACGCCATGGTCGACGACAGCCTCAAGTCGGCCTTCGCCCAGGACGTCGTGTTCCTCCGCTACGCCGGCCTGCACCCCGTCGTGGTGCACGGCGGCGGCCCGCAGATCAGTGCCCAACTCGACAAGCTGGGCCTGGAGTCGAGCTTCACCAACGGCCTGCGCGTCACCACCCCCGAGACCATGGACGTGGTCCGGATGGTGCTGGCCGGCCAGGTGCAGCGCGAGCTGGTCGGCCTGCTCAACGAGCACGGCCCGTTCGCGGTCGGCATGACGGGCGAGGACGCCCACACCATGACGGCCGTCAAGCGCTACGCCGTGGTGGACGGCGAGCAGGTCGACATCGGCCTGGTCGGCGACATCGTCAACATCGAGGCCGGCGCGGTGAAGGCGCTGATCGCGGACGGCCGCATCCCGGTGATCTCCTCGATCGCGCGCGGCGCGGACGGCCACGTCTACAACATCAACGCCGACACCGCCGCCTCCGCCCTGGCGGTCGCGCTCGGCGCCGAGATGCTCGTCGTCCTCACCGACGTCGAGGGCCTCTACAAGGACTGGCCGAACTCCGACGACGTGATCAGCCAGCTCACCGCGAGCGAGCTCGACGAACTGCTGCCGGGCCTGGCCTCCGGCATGCTCCCCAAGATGGAGGGCTGCCTGCGCGCCGTCCGCTCCGGCGTCGGCACCGCCCGCGTCCTGGACGGCCGGGTGCAGCACAGCCTGCTGCTGGAGATCTTCACCGACGAGGGCATCGGCACGATGGTCGTGCCGGACGACGAACCGATCGTGACCGGGGGACTGGCATGACGCACAACCAGCAGCTCACCGAGCGGTGGCAGCACACCTTCACCGACAACTACGGCACCCCCCGCATCGCGCTGGTGCGCGGCGAGGGCGCCAAGCTCTGGGACGCGGACGGCAAGGAGTACACCGACCTGCTCGGCGGCATCGCCGTCAACGCCCTCGGCACCGCCCACCCGGCCGTGGTCGAGGCGGTCAGCAAGCAGATCGCCACCCTCGGCCACGTCTCCAACCTCTTCATGGCCGAGCCGACCATCGCCCTCGCCGAGCGGCTGCTGCAGCTGGACGGCCGCTCCGGCGGCCGGGTGTTCTTCTGCAACTCCGGCGCCGAGGCCAACGAAGCCGCCTTCAAGATCAGCCGGCGTACCGGCCGCACCCACCTGGTCGCCCTCCAGGGCGGCTTCCACGGCCGCACGATGGGCGCCCTCGCGCTCACCGGCCAGCCGGCCAAGCAGGACCCGTTCCGCCCGCTGCCCGGCGACGTCACCCACGTCCCGTTCGGCGACGTCGAGGCGCTGCGCGCCGCCGTGACCACCGAGACCGCCGCCGTCTTCCTGGAGCCGATCCAGGGCGAGAACGGTGCCGTCCCGCTGCCGGACGGCTACCTGAAGGCCGCCCGCGAGATCACCCGGGCCACCGGCACCCTGCTGGTGCTGGACGAGATCCAGACCGGTGTCGGCCGCACCGGCCACTGGTTCGCCCACCAGGCCTTCGAGGGCGTCGAGCCGGACGTGGTCACCCTCGCCAAGGCGCTCGGCGGCGGCCTGCCGATGGGCGCCGTCCTGGCCTTCGGCGACGCCGCCGACCTGCTCACCCCCGGCCAGCACGGCACCACCTTCGGCGGCAATCCGGTGGCCGCCGCGGCCGGGCTCGCGGTGCTCGACACCATCGAGTCCGAGGGCCTGCTGGAGCACGTCCGCAAGATCGGCGAGCGGCTGCGGCACGGCGTCGAGGCGATCGGCGACCCGCTGGTCTCGCACGTGCGCGGGGCCGGCCTGCTGCTCGGCATCGTGCTCACCGAGCCGGTCTCGGCCCGGATCCAGGCCGCCGCGCAGGCGGCGGGCTACCTGGTCAACGCCGCCGTCCCGGACGCCGTCCGGCTGGCACCGCCGCTGGTGCTGACCGAGCAGGAGGCCGACGCGTTCCTCGCGGCCCTGCCGGGCATCCTCCGGATGGTGCGCGAGAGCGCCCCGGCCGATGCGAGCTGACCGTCGTCCGGGAGAATAATCACATGACCGCTTCCCCCTCCGGTTCCTCCGCCGCCGGCCCGACGCCGCAGGTCCCGCAGACCCGCACCGCGCGCCACCGGCGGATCGTGGACCTGCTCACCCGCCAGCCCGTGCGCTCGCAGAGCCAGCTCGCCAAGCTGCTCGCCGACGACGGACTCGTGGTCACCCAGGCCACCCTCTCCCGGGACCTGGACGAGCTGGGCGCGGTCAAGATCCGCAACCGGGACGGCGCGCTCATCTACGCCGTCCCGGCCGAGGGCGGCGACCGGACCCCGCGCGCGCCGATGGGGGAGTCCGCCACCGAGGGCCGGATGGCCCGCCTCGCCGGCGAGCTGATGGTCTCCGCGACGGCCTCCGGCAACCTGGTCGTGCTGCGCACCCCGCCCGGGGCCGCGCAGTTCCTCGCCTCGGCGATCGACCAGGCCGAGGTGTTCGAGATCATCGGGACCATCGCGGGCGACGACACCGTGCTGCTGATCAGCCGCGACCCGTCCGGCGGCCAGGCGCTCGCCGACCACCTCATGCAACTCGCCCAGGCCAAGGCGCAGTAGCGCCCACCCCGGGAACCCCGGCCGAACGGATCCCGTTCGGCCGGGGTTTTGTGTTTCATACGCCCTGGTGCATACTTATGCCACCTGCTGCAAACATCTGAAGGAGCCGCGCGATGACCGCCGACCAGTCCGCCGACGTCCGCCTCTGGGGCGCGCGCTTCGCCGACGGCCCGTCCGAGGCGCTGGCCAGGCTCTCCGCCTCGGTCCACTTCGACTGGCGCCTCGCGCCGTACGACATCGCCGGCTCCAAGGCGCACGCCCGCGTCCTGCACCAGGCCGGCCTGCTCTCCGACGAGGAGCTGGCCGGCATGCTGGGCGGGCTCGACCAGCTGCTCGCCGACGTCGAGGCGGGCACCTTCACCGGCACCGTCGCCGACGAGGACGTGCACACCGCCCTGGAGCGCGGCCTGCTGGAGCGGCTCGGCGCCGACCTCGGCGGCAAGCTGCGGGCCGGGCGCTCGCGCAACGACCAGATCGCCACCCTGTTCCGGATGTACCTGCGGGACCACGCGAAGACCATCGGCGCCCTGCTGCTCGACCTCCAGCACGCCCTGGTCGGCCTCGCCGAGAAGCACCCGGACACCGCCATGCCGGGCCGCACCCACCTCCAGCACGCCCAGCCCGTGCTCTTCGCCCACCACGTCCTCGCGCACGTGCAGGCCCTCGGCCGGGACGCCGAGCGGCTGCGCCAGTGGGACGCCCGCACCGCCGTCTCCCCGTACGGCTCCGGCGCGCTGGCCGGCTCCTCGCTCGGCCTCGACCCGCAGGCCGTCGCCGCCGACCTCGGCTTCGAGGGCGGCTCGGTCGGCAACTCGATCGACGGCACCGCGGCGCGCGACTTCGTCGCCGAGTTCGCCTTCGTGACCGCGATGATCGGCGTCAACCTCTCCCGGATCGCGGAGGAGGTGATCATCTGGAACACCAAGGAGTTCGGCTTCATCACGCTGCACGACGCCTTCTCCACCGGCTCCTCGATCATGCCGCAGAAGAAGAACCCGGACATCGCCGAGCTGGCCCGCGGCAAGTCCGGCCGGCTGATCGGCAACCTGACCGGCCTGCTGGCCACCCTCAAGGCGCTGCCGCTCGCCTACAACCGGGACCTCCAGGAGGACAAGGAGCCGGTTTTCGACTCCTGCGACACGCTGGAGGTGCTGCTGCCCGCGTTCACCGGGATGATGGCCACCCTCACCGTGCACACCGAGCGGCTGGAGGAGCTGGCGCCGGCCGGCTTCTCGCTCGCCACCGACATCGCCGAGTGGCTGGTCAAGCAGGGCGTGCCGTTCCGGGTCGCGCACGAGGTGGCCGGCGCCTGCGTGAAGGTCTGCGAGGCCGAGGGCATCGAGCTGTCCGACCTGACGGACGAGCAGTTCGCCGCGATCTCCGGGCACCTGACGCCCGAGGTGCGCTCGGTGCTCAGCGTGCACGGCGCCATCGCCTCCCGCAACGGGCGCGGTGGCACCGCCCCCTCCGCCGTCGCGGTCCAGCTCGCCGAGGTGAAGGCGGACCTGGCGCGGCAGCAGGAGTGGACGCGGGGCTGATCGAAGGCCCGGGGCCGACCCGGCAGCCCGGAGGGGGCGCGGCGGTGCGACCGTCGCGCCCCTCGCGCGTGCGTGCCCCCGGCCGGCCGTAACCGGGCCCGCCCCGGCCCGTCTTCCACGGTGTGTGCACTGCCCTTCCGCCCGTCCCCTCGGCCGAGGACGTCTACCTCGCCGAACGCCGCCTCCGCGTGGTCCGCGAGACGGTGGCCGCGCTGCCCGGCCGCTGCCCGCAGCTGGTCGCCGCCCTCGCCGAGGACCCGCCGCCCAGCTACCGCGAGCTCTCCGAACGGCTCGGCATGCCCCGCGGCTCGATCGGCCCGACCCGCTCCCGCTGCCTGGCCTGCCTGCGCAGACTGCTGAACGCCGAGCGCTACCCGTGACGGCGGGCGGCCCCGCTCGGCGGCCCCGCGCGCGGGTGACTCTCCTCACGTCCGGCGCTGCGAAGGTTGAGGAGAGCTGACACCCGGGTAGAGCGCTGGCGAACGAAGCTCTTGACGGTGGCGCGTTCGCTCGGATACTGAGCGTGAGCGCGTCACCCTCTGCGCGCCGGGCACGACGATGGGGAGGCCCCTGCACATGGGCATGAGCGTGATCATCTCGGCGGGTGACGTCGAGGACGCGGAGCAGATCCTCAAGCTCCAGTACCTCGGCTACCAACCCGAGGCGGAGTTGTACGGCGACTGGGCGATCGAGCCGCTGACGCAGACCTTGGAGAGCCTGCGCGCGGAACTGGCCGGCCAGCACGTCCTGATCGCCCGCCTGGGCGACGAGGTGGTCGGCGCCGTCCGCGGCCGCGTCGACGCCGAGGGCGTCGGCCGGATAGAGCGTCTGGTGGTCCATCCGAGGATGCAGCGCCACGGCCTCGGCGGCCGCCTGCTGGACGCCCTGGAGCAGCGCCTCGCCGCGGACGGCCCGGTGGCGGCCTACCGCCTGTTCACCGGCCACCGCAGCCTCGGCAACCTCCGGCTGTACGCCCGCCAGGGCTACCGCCAGACCGGCGTCGAGCGGGTCGACCACCGGCTGAGTTTCGTGCACCTGGAGAAGCCGGCGGAGACCCTTCCGCTCGCCGCGACGGCCTGACCCGCTCCCGGCCGCACACCCGGCGCCGCCACCATCCGGACACTCCGGTGGCGGCGCCGAGTCATGTCCGTGCAGGTCGGAGCGCCGAGTGTCCGCATCGCGGACAGCTCCGGGAAACAATTGGGCACGAATCGACTCGTCTGATTTACTGGCTCACATGACTGCGACGACGAACTGGCCCCCCACCGGCACCGTGCCGGCAGGTGAGCGCGCCATGTGTCGTCGAATGTGTCACTGCTGAGGGCCACCGCCCCCGGCACCCCCCTGCGGGTGCCCACCCCTCGCGCCCCGAAGCGAGACTCCGGCGCCGCTCCGTCCGTTCGGAGCGCGCCCAGCCTGCCGCACCCTCCGGCCCGCCCGTCCGCCCACCCGCGGCGGCCGCGGCCCGCGACCGGTGACACGTAAGGGCCATGCCGCCGCGCGGCCCCACCGTCCACCGGCCACGATCAAGAGGTGCCAGGTCCGGACCCCCCTTGGCGAAGCGCCGTAACGACACCGCCGACCACGACCCGGTCGGGCGGTCGACCGACGCCGCCCGCCCCCGACCCACGGAAGCTGCTGTGATCACCACTACGGACCTGACCAAGGTCTACCGCTCCCGAGGCCGCGAGGTGACCGCCCTCGCCGGTGTCGACCTGCACGTCCGCCCGGGCGAGGTCTACGGAGTCGTCGGCACCAGCGGCGCCGGCAAGTCCACCCTCATCCGCTGCGTGAACATGCTGGAGCGCCCGACCTCCGGCACCGTCACGGTGGACGGCGTCGAACTCACCGCGCTGTCCGGCGGCGAGAACCGGGCCGGCCGGGAGCTGCGCGAGGCGCGCCGCCGGATCGGCATGGTGTTCCAGCACTTCAACCTGCTCTCCTCCCGCACGGTGCAGCAGAACGTCGAACTCCCGCTGGAGATCATCGGCCTGGACCGCACCCAGCGCCGCCGCAAGGCCGGCGAACTGCTGGAGCTCGTCGGCCTCGCCGACAAGGCCCGCAGCTACCCCAACCAGCTCTCCGGCGGCCAGAAGCAGCGCGTCGGCATCGCCCGCGCCCTGGCCGGCGACCCCAAGGTGCTGCTCTCCGACGAGGCCACCTCGGCGCTCGACCCGGAGACCACCCGCTCGATCCTCAAGCTGCTGCGCGACCTCAACCAGCAGCTCGGCCTGACGGTGCTGCTGATCACCCACGAGATGGACGTCATCAAGTCCGTCTGCGACTCCGCCGCCCTGATGCGCGGCGGCCGGGTGGTCGAGTCCGGCGCACTGACCGACCTGCTGGCCGAGCCCGGCTCGGAGCTGGCCCGCGAGCTGTTCCCGCTCAGCGAGTTCGGCACCGGACAGCCCGGCTCCACCGTGCTGGAGATCACCTTCCAGGGCGACACCTCGGCCCAGCCGTTCGTCTCCCAGCTCGCCCGCACCTACCAGATCGACATCAACATCCTCGGCGCGGCCGTGGAGACCATCGCCGGCCGGATGGTCGGCCGGATGCGGGTCGAGCTGTCCGGCGGCCACCAGGACAACGTGGTGCCGATCGGCTACCTGCGCGAGCAGGGCCTGCAGGTCGACGTGATCGGTGCGACGAACGGAGCGGTGGCATGAGTGGCCTGACCTGGGACCAGATGCAGGACCTGATGTGGCCCGCCACCCAGGAGACGCTGCAGATGGTCGGCGTCTCGACCGTGTGCACCGTCGTGCTCGGGCTGCCGCTCGGCGTCCTGCTGGTGCTCACCTCCAAGGGCGGGGCACTGCAGAACCTGCCGGTGAACAAGGTGCTCGGCGCGATCGTGAACCTCGCCCGCTCGCTGCCGTTCATCATCCTGATGATCGCGCTGATCTCCTTCACCCGGCTGGTGGCCGGAAGTTCGCTCGGCTGGCAGGCCGCCGCCGTGCCGCTCACGGTCGGCGCCATCCCCTTCTTCGCGCGGCTGGTGGAGACCTCCGTCCGCGAGGTCGACCGCGGCCTGATCGAGGCCGTCCAGGCGATGGGCGGCAGCACCTGGACGCTGGTCCGCAAGACGCTCGTGCCCGAGGCGCTGTCCGGCATCGTCGCCTCCGTCACCACCACGATCATCGCCCTGATCGGCTACTCCGCCATGGCCGGCACGGTCGGCGGCGGCGGCCTCGGCGACCTCGCCTACCGCTACGGCTACCTCCGCTTCGAGACCGCCTTCATGTGGATCATCGTGGCCGAGATCGCGATCATCGTCACCGTCATCCAGCTGGCCGGCGACTACGCCGTGCGCCGGCTGTCGAACCGGGGCGGCGGCGGACGCACCCGACTGCTGCGCCCGCGTGCCGCCACCCCCACCCCCGGCGAGGACCTCGTCGCCTCCTAGACCTCCCTCGTCCGACCCCGGACGCGGCTCCCCGTATCACGCAGAAAGGCACTTTTCGTGCGCACCGTTGTGAAGTTCACCAGTGTCCTCGCCACCGCCGGCCTCGCCTTCTCGCTGGCCGCCTGCAGCAGCTCGGGCTCGTCCTCCTCGGACCCGAACGCGCCGCTGAAGGTCGTGGCCAGCCCCACCCCGCACGGGCAGATCCTCAAGTACGTCAAGGACAACCTCGCGGAGAAGGCGGGCCTCAAGCTCGACATCAAGGAGGTCACCGACTACGTGACCCCCAACACGGCGGTGCAGGACGGTTCGGCCGACGCGAACTACTTCCAGCACGTCCCGTACCTGGAGGACTTCAACAAGAAGAACGGCACGGACATCGTCTCGGTCGAGACCGTCCACCTGGAGCCGCTCGGCGTCTACTCCAAGAAGGTCAAGGCCATCGCCGACCTGCCGGCGGGCGCCACCATCGGCCTGCCGAACGACGCCACCAACGAGGGCCGCGCGCTCAAGCTGCTCGCCGACAACAAGCTCATCACCCTCAAGGACGGCGTCACCACCGCCGCTACCCCGGCCGACGTGACGGGCAACCCGAAGAACTTCAAGTGGAAGGAGCTGGAGGCCGCCCAGCTGCCCCGCTCCATCGCCGACCTCGACGCCGCCGTCATCAACGGCAACTACGCGCTCGACTCCGGCCTGAAGCCGGCCACCGACGCGCTCGTCCTGGAGAAGGCCGAGGGCAACCCGTATGCCAACATCCTCGCCGTCAAGAAGGGCAAGGAGAACGACCCGCGGGTGAAGAAGCTGGCCGAGCTGCTGCACTCCGCCGAGGTCAAGAAGTACATCGACGACACCTTCCAGGGCTCGGTCGTCCCGGCCTTCTGACCGACCCGGCCGTCGTACGGTCACACCTCGCAGCGCCCGACCGGGCCCCCGCCGCACCTCGGCGGGGGCGCGGTCGGGCAGTATGCATCAGGGACGCGCCCCCGGACGGCGTTCTGACGTACCGTCGTGCGCGCGGCGCACCGCGTGACGCCCGGGTCGCGGCGGAGGCGTACGGTGTTGTGTTCACGACCCGGCGAGGAGAGACGGCATGCCAGCGAGCTTCCCCGAGACCGCCATCAGCACCGAGCGGCTGCTGCTGCGGCCCCTTGCGGAGGACGACGCCCCGGGCCTGGCCGAGATGATGGCCGACGACCTCGTCCTGGCCTGGACGGACCTCCCGCACCCCTTCACCGAGGCCTACGCCGTCGAACTCGCCCGCACCCTCGCCCCCGCCCACCGGGCCGCCGGCCGCGGCATCCTGTTCGCCGTCACCGAGCACCTCACCCAGCGCCTGGTCGGCCTGGTCGAGCTGCGCAACACCGACTGGCGGCTGCGCGGCACCGAGATCTCCTACGTCACCGCCGCCTGGGCGCGCGGCGAGGGCTACGCGCCGGAGGCCGTGCTGGGCGTCGCCCAGTGGCTCTTCGAGGACCGCGACTTCCTGCGCCTGGAGATGCGCACCGCCGCCGGGAACACCGCCGCCCAGCAGGTCGCCCAGAAGATCGGCGGCATCAGCGAGGGCGTGCTGCGCAGCGCGTGGATAGTGCGCGGGGAGTCCGGCGAGGTCACCGAGGAGAGCCGCAGCGACCTCATCCTGTGGAGCCTGCTCCCGGAGGACCTGGAGTCCCCCGAGCCACGGCACGGCGGCTGGCACGGCGACCACCGCTACGTGCTGCGCGACTGACCGCCGCGCCCCGGCCCCTCCGCTTCACCTTCCCGGCGCGGACATGTGTGCGAGATGTCGGCCTCCCGAGGATCACACCCGGTAACCTCTCCACCGGCGCCGCACCGCGGCGCGGTTCGTCGGCACACCGATCCCCACCGGCCCGTCCCGGGTCGCACCGGGTCACCCCGAGCCGCCCGCGCCGCGCACGACGGGCGCCGAGCCGCATCGAGTCGAGGGAGAACGGCCGCAGATGGCTGACCGGATCACGGTCATCGGGTGGGACGGCACACCGCTGACCGAGGCCGCTGGCGCGGCCCTGGCCGGCGCGACCCTGGTCGCGGGCGCCCCCTACCAACTGAACGCGTTGCCGGTGCCGGCCGACGCCGAGCGGATCGCCCTCGGCGCCATCCCGCAGGCCGCCCGCAGGATCGCCGAGCACCGCGGCACCGCCGTCGTCGTCGCCGAGGGCGACCCGGGCTTCTTCGGCGTCGTCCGCGCCCTGCGCAGCCCCGAGTACGGCCTCGAACTCGAAGTCCTGCCCGCCGTCTCCTCCGTCGCCGCCGCCTTCGCCCGGGCCGGCATGCCCTGGGAGGACGCCCAGGTGGTCAGCGCCCACGGCGGACGGCTGCGCCGCGCGGCCAACATCTGCCGGGCCCACCCCAAGGTCGCGGTGCTCACCGCCCCGGGCGCCGGCCCCGGCGAACTCGCCCTGATGCTGCGCGGGGTGCACCGGACCTTCGTGGTCTGCGAGGCCCTCGGCACGGAGGAGGAGGACGTCACCGTCCTGACCTCCGACCGGATCGCCGACCACGTCTGGCGCGACCCCAACGTGGTGCTGGTGATCGGCGGCGGCGCCCAGTCCGGCCCGGTGGACGAGACGGCCGGCTGGCTGGCCGGCCGCCCGGTCGGCTACCCCGGCGCGGAGCGCGGCTGGGCGCTCCCCGCCGACGCCTACGCGGGCGCCGGGCGCGCGGAGGACGGGACCGGCGCACCGGAAGCGCTCCCCGCGCACGCCCGCGCGCTGGTGCTCGCCCGACTGGGTGCCCGCCCCGGGGACCTGGTCTGGTCGGTCGGCGCGGGCAACGGCGCCCTCGCGGTGGAGGCGGCCCGGTTCGGCGCCGCCGTCGTGGCCGTCGAGGCCTCCCGCTCGGCCTGCGCCCGACTGACCGTCAACGCCCGCCGGTACGGCGTCGAGGTGGAGACCGTGCACGGCCACGGCCCCGAGGTGCTGGGCGGCCTGCCCGAGCCGGACGCCGCCGTGGTCGAGTCCGGCGGACTGGACGTGGTGCGCGCGGTGCTGGCCCGCAAGCCCGAGCGGTTCGTCGCGGTGCCCCGCACCCTCGGCGAGGCCGAGCAGGTCCGCCGGGCGATCGCCGAGGCCGGCTACCGGGCCGAGGGCGTGCTGCTGCAGGCGACCCCGCTGTCCGGCGTCGACGAGGGTGACGGCCTGGAGTTCGGCGCCGGCGCGGGCGCCGTGCTGCTGCTCTGGGGTGAGCAGATCCTGTGAAGGCGCGGGGTGCGCGCCGGGTGCGCCGGGCGGCGCCGGCGGTGATCCCGGTCGCATCCGGACACCGATTCGAGAGGTGACCGCGCCGGGCCGGTAGTGTGGCGTCCCAGGCGGCTGCAGCCGTCGACGGCCCGCCCGATTCGGTCGGTTTGTCACCTTTTTGACGTGGTGCAACCCGATTCCGCTCGGAGTGTGGGCAATTCGACGGGCCGCGCGTCGGACCTGGAGAATGCCGTAGGGTCCGGTGCGGTCGTGCCGGTTGCTCCGGGCCGTCGTTGTTTCAGATGGTGCGCCGCCCCTCGGGCGGTGCCCGGGCCGGGGTGCCGCAGCGCGCCGGAAGGACTTTGGCCGCAGCGCCTCGGCGCGGCGGCCGCGTGTGGTTGAGGGGCGGGTCGGTGCAGGCCCGGCCCGTGCGGATCGGCGCTGCGGTCGGTGATCGCGTCGCCAAGGGGCGCGGCAGCGGCCTGGAAGGAGCTTTGACAATGACCGATGGCGGCCACGTCCCGGGCGAGGGACTGCCGGAGCACCTGCACGCCGGGCCGGACCCGCTCGGCGGACCGGAGGGCGTCGCGGGCGTTGCACCCCTGCAGGGCGTCGCGACGGACGGCGGAATGATCCCGAACCCGGCGGCGCCGCTCGGCGGTCTGCCCGGCGCGGTGCCCCCGGGCGCCGGCGCCGTCCCGCCGCAGGCCCAGCCCGGCTTCACCGTCCCGGCCCCCGGCATGCCCGGCGACGGCTGGGCCGGCGACCAGGGCGCGCCGCGCCCGGCCTTCCACTTCCTCGACCAGCCGGACGGGCTGGACGAGGAGGAGGACGTGCTGCTGATGCCCGGTCCGCAGGGCTCCTGGGGCGAGCCGTTGGCGCCCGCCCCGGTCGACCAGGCCCCGTACGCCCCGCACCCGGACGGCATGCCGGTCGAGCCGTCCTGGCCGCCGGTCGAGCCGCCGGTGCTCGGCGGCGAGCACCCGCAGCAGCCGCCCGTCCACGGCGTCCCCGCGCAGGCGCAGGCCGGGCAGCCGGTCGCGCAGGTGCAGCAGCCGCGCCGGCCGCTGCACGCCGGACCGCCGATCCCGGACCCGTCGCTGATGACCGGCCAGGTGCCGGTCCGTTCGCTGGCCGACCGCGGCCCCTCGCAGGGCGGCACGCCGGCGCACGGCATCCCGGTGGTCGGACGGCCGCCGGTGGCCGAGCCCGTCGCCCCCGCGCAGGCCGCCGTGCCGCAGGCCGTCGGGGTGGCGCCGCAGATGGTCACGGCCCCGGTGGCCGAGGAGGTTCAGCACGTCCAAGGCGTCCAGGACGTCCAGCAGCTGCCGCAGGAGCAGGGCTTCCCGCAGGCGCCGGCGGGCGTGCCGCAGGTCGACGGCGTGCTGACCGTCGAGACGGTCGGCGCGATCGAGGTCGTCGAGGTCGTCGAGGCCGCCGTGGCCGCCGAGCCGGTGGCGCAGCAGGCCGTGGTGGCCGAGCCGGTCGCGGCCGAGGCCGTGGTGGCCGAGGCTCCGGTGGCCGAGGCTCCGGCCGCCGAGGGCGTCGCGGTCGAGACCGTGGCCGTGGAGACGATGGTCGTCGAGGCCGCCGCCGCTGTCGAGGCCGTCGCTGTCGAGGCCGTCGCCGTCGAGGGCGCGCCCGAGCAGGTGCCCGCGTCCGCCGAGCAGGCCGACGCCCCCGCCCAGGGCGGCCAGCCGCGCCGGATCTCCGCCTTCCTCGCCGCGCCCACCCCGCACGGCCTGCCCAAGGTCGGGGCCGGCGAGCAGGCCCCGGCCGTCGAGCCGGAGGCGGTGCAGCCGCAGCAGGCGCCCATAGCGGCCGCCGTCGCGCCGCAGGCCGTCGTGGCGGAGCACGCCGAGCCGGTCGCGGAGCAGGCTGTCGAGCAGGCCGCCGAACAGGTTGTCGAGCAGGTCGTCGAGGCGCAGCCGGGCGAGCAGGCCGTGGTGGCCGAGGCTCCGGCCGCCGAGCAGGCCGTCGCCGAGCCGGTCGCCGAGACCGCCGCCGGCACCGGTGAGATGCCCTCCGGGCAGGCCGTCAGCGAGCCGGCCGCCGAGGGCGAGCAGCCCCAGCCGGAGGCGACCGCGCAGGCCGAGGCGCCCGCGCAGGCCCAGGCCGGCGAGCCGGTCGAGCCCGCTGCCGAGCAGGCCGCCGAGCAGGCCGTCACCGAGCAGCCCGCCGCGGAGCAGCCGGCCGAGGCCGTCGCGGCGGAGCCGGAGCAGCAGCCCGTCGCCGCCGAGCAGGTCGAGCAGCCGGCCGAGGCCCAGGCCGTCGAGGAGCCCGCCGCCGGGCAGGCCCCGCAGGCGGACCAGCCCGCCGAGGCCGCCGAGCAGCCCGCCGAGGCCGTCGCGGCCGTCGCCGAGCCGGAGGCCGCCCAGGAGGAGGCCCCCGCCGAGCAGCCCGCCGCCGAGCAGCCCGTCGCCGCGGAGCCGGCCGTCGAGCAGCCCGCCGCCGAGCAGGCGGAGCAGCCCGAGCAGCCGCAGCCCGAGGAGCCGGCCGCCGCCGAGGAGCCCCAGGAGCCCGCCGAGCCGCGCGGCCCGGCCGCCCCCGGCTACGACGAGGCCGGCCGCGAGGCCGTCCACCAGGTGATCCGCGAGCGCCGCGACATCCGCAACGGCTTCCGCCCGGACCCGATCCCGCACGAGGTGCTGATCCGCGTCCTGGAGGCCGCCCACACCGCGCCCAGCGTCGGCTACTCGCAGCCCTGGGACTTCGTGGTGATCCGCTCCGCGAAGACCCGCAAGCGGATGCACGCCCTGGCCGAGCGCCAGCGCGAGGCGTACGCGGACTCGCTGCCCAAGGGCCGCGCCAAGCAGTTCCGCGAGATCAAGATCGAGGCCATCCTCGACACCCCGGTCAACATCGTGGTGACCGCGGACAGAACCCGCGGCGGCCGCCACACCCTGGGCCGCCACACCCAGCCGCAGATGGCCCCGTACTCCGCCGCCCTGGCGGTGGAGAACCTCTGGCTGGCCGCCCGCGCCGAGGGCCTGGGCGTCGGCTGGGTGAGCTTCTTCGACGACGAGGAGCTGGTCCGCGAGCTCGGCCTGCCCGAGCACCTGGAGGTCGTCGCCTACCTGTGCGTCGGCTTCGTGGACTCCTTCCCGGACGAGCCCGAGCTGGAGCAGCAGGGCTGGGCGAAGAAGCGCCCGCTGTCCTGGGTGGTGCACGAGGAGCAGTACGGCAACCGCGCGCTGCCCGGCGAGGAGCCGCAGAGCCTGCTGGCCGACACCCTGCGCGGCATCCGCCCGCTGGACGCCAAGGCGCTCGGCGAGGCCTGGGACCGGCAGAAGCGGATGACCAAGCCGGCCGGCTCGCTCGGCATGCTGGAGATCATCTCCGCCCAGCTGTGCGGCCTGTCCCGCAAGTGCCCGCCGCCGATCCCGGAGCCCGCCTGCGTGGCGATCTTCGCGGGCGACCACGGCGTGCACGCCCAGGGCGTCACCCCCTGGCCGCAGGAGGTGACCGCCCAGATGGTCGGCAACTTCCTGGCCGGGGGAGCGGTGATCAACTCCTTCGCCAAGCAGATCGGCACCGAGGTCTGCGTGGTGGACGTCGGCGTCGCCGCCGAGCTGCCGGACGCCGTCCAGCAGGGCCGCGCCACCGGCCTGCTGCCGCGCAAGGTCAAGCCCGGCACGGACGACATGACGCAGGGCCCGGCGATGACCCGCGAGGAGGCCCTGAAGGCGATCGAGGTCGGCATCGAGACCGCCCGCGACCTGGTCGCGGCGGGCAACAAGGCGCTGGTCACCGGCGACATGGGGATCGCCAACACCACCGCCTCGGCCGCCCTGATCTCGGTGTTCACCGGCCTCGACCCGGCCGAGGTCACCGGCCGCGGCACCGGCATCGACGACGAGACCCACGCCCGCAAGGTCGAGGTCATCCGCGCCGCGCTGGCCCTGCACCAGCCCGACCCGGACGACCCGATCGGCGTCCTCGCCGCGATCGGCGGCCTGGAGCACGCGGCCATCGCCGGCTTCCTGCTGGGCGCCGCCTCGCTGCGGACCCCGGTCGTGCTGGACGGCGTGATCGCCGGCTCGGCCGCTCTGGTGGCCAAGGCGATCGCCCCCGAGGTGCTGGCGGCCTGCATCGCCGGCCACCGCTCCGCCGAGCCCGGCCACCAGGCCGCGCTGGCGAAGCTCGGCCTGCGTCCGCTGATCGACCTCGACCTGCGCCTCGGCGAGGGGACCGGCGCCCTGCTGGCCCTCCCGCTGGTGCAGAGTGCGGCCCGCGCGATGCACGATGTAGCCACCTTCGACTCCGCCGGGGTCACCGAGAAGGCCTGACGCACCCCGTCACCGCTCCGCGGACCGGCCCGAGGGCGCGCCGGCCCGCGGAGCGGCGTATCGCCGTACCCGTTCCCCTCCCTCACCCCGACCAGGAGCACCGCCGATGACCGCGCCCACCCCGCACCCCAGCACCGAGGGCCGTACGCCCTACCCGGTCGGCCTGCTGCTGGCCGGCCGTCGCGTCGTCGTGGTCGGCGGCGGCCACGTCGCGCAGCGCCGGCTGCCGGCCCTGATCGCCTCCGGCGCCGAGCTGCACCTGATATCCCCGGCCACCACCCCGGCCGTCCAGGCGATGGCCGACGCGGGCGAGGTCACCTGGCACACCCGCCCCTACCAGGACGGTGACCTGGCCGGCGCCTGGTACGCCCTGGTCGCCACCGACGACCCGGCGGTCAACGAGGCGGTCAGCGCGGAGGCCGAGCGCGAGCGGGTGTTCTGCTCCCGCAGCGACGACGCCGCCGCGGCCACCGCCTGGACCCCGGCCAGCGGCCGGGACGCGGGCGCCACCGTCGCCGTCCTCACCGGGGACCCGCGCCACTCCGCCGCCCTGCGCGACGCGATCGTGGACGGCCTGCAGGACGGCTCGCTGGCCGCCCGCCAGTACCGCGCCCGCGGCGCCGGGGTGGCCCTGGTCGGCGGCGGCCCCGGCGACCCGGACCTGATCACCGTGCGCGGCCGCCGGCTGCTCGCCGACGCCGACGTGGTCGTCACCGACCGCCTCGCCCCGCGTGAGCTGCTCGCCGAGCTGCCCGAGCACGTCGAGGTCATCGACGCCTCCAAGATCCCCTACGGCCGGTTCATGGCCCAGGAGGCGATCAACCGCACCCTGATCGAGCACGCCAAGGCGGGCCGGTTCGTGGTGCGGCTCAAGGGCGGCGACCCGTACGTCTTCGGGCGCGGCGGCGAGGAGCTGCTCGCCTGCGCCGAGGAGGGCATCCCGGTCACCGTGGTCCCGGGCATCTCCAGCTCGATCAGCGTCCCGGCGGCGGCCGGCGTCCCGGTCACCCACCGCGGCCTGACCCACGAGTTCACCGTGATCTCCGGCCACGTCGGCCCGGACGACGAGCGCTCGCTCACTAACTGGGAGGCCGCCGCGAAGATGAGCGGCACCCTGGTGCTGCTGATGGCGGTGGACAAGATCGGCGCCATCGCGGCCCGGCTGATCGAGTACGGCCGGTCGGCCGACACCCCGGTCGCGGTCGTCCAGGAGGGCACCACCGCGGCCCAGCGCCGGGTCGACGCCACCCTGGGCACGGTCGGTGCGGTGGTCGCGGCCGAGGGCGTCAAGCCGCCCGCGGTCATCGTCATCGGCGACGTCGTCAACGTCCTGGCGGCCGCCTTCCGCCGGTAGGAGCGTTCGCGGAGCGGGAAGTCGGCCGGTCCGACTTCCCGCTCCGCATTTTTGTGCCCGTCCGCGCGGTCACTCCAGCGGCTGCTCCGTCCAGATCACCTTCCCCGTCGCCGTGTACCGCGTCCCCCAGCGGTCCGCGAACTGCGCGACCAGGAACAGCCCGCGCCCTCCCTCGTCCTCGGTCGCCGCGTACCGCAGGTGCGGCGAGGTGCTGCTGCCGTCCGACACCTCGCAGATCAGCGACCGGTCCCGCAGCAGCCGCACCCGGATCGGCCCGGAGCCGTACCGGATCGCGTTGGTCACCAGCTCGCTCAGGATCAGCTCGGTGACGAACGCCGCCTCGTCCAGCCCCCAGTCCGCCAGCCGCCGGGCCACCGCCGACCGGACGCCGCCCACCGCCGCCGGATCGGGCGACACCTCCCACTCCGCCACGTGGTCCTGCGCCAGCACCCTGGTCTGCGCCACCAGCAGCGCGATGTCGTCCTGCGGGTCCGCCGGCAGCAGCGCCCCGAGCAGGTCGGCGCAGGTCTGCTCGGGCGTGCGGGCCGGCCCGGACAGCGTGGAGCGCAGCAGCTCCAGCCCGGTGTCCAGGTCCCGGGCGCGGTCCACCACCAGGCCGTCGGTGAACAGCACCAGCCGGCTGCCCTCGGCCAGCTCCAGCTCGACGGCCTCGAACGGCAGCGCCGCCAGCCCGAGCGGCGGCCCGGTCGGCAGCTCGGCGAACACCACCCGGCCCTGCGGATCCACCACGGCCGGCGCCGGATGCCCGGCGCTCGCCAGCGTGCAGCGGCGCGACACCGGGTCGTAGATCGCGTACAGGCAGGTCGCCCCGGCCAGCCCGGTGCCCTCGCCGACCGCCTCCTCCTGGTCGATCCGGTTCACCAACTCGTCCAGGTGCCCCAGCAGTTCGTCCGGCGGCAGGTCGAGCGTCGAGAAGTTGTGGATCGCCGTGCGCAGCCGCCCCATGGTCGCCGCCGCGTGCAGCCCGTGCCCGACCACGTCCCCCACCACCAGCGCCACCCGCGCCCCCGGCAGCGGGATCACGTCGAACCAGTCCCCGCCCACCCCGGCCCGGGCCGGCAGGTAGCGGGTCGCGACGTCCAGCGCGTTCTGCTGCGGCAGACTGCGCGGCAGCAGGCTGTGCTGGAGCGTCACCGCCATCGCGTGCTCCCGGGTGTAGCGGCGCGCGTTGTCCACGCACACCGCCGCGTGCGCCACCAGTTCCTCGGCCAGCGCCAGGTCGTCCGGCTCGAACGGCTCCGGCCGCTGCGCCCGCCAGAACCGGGCCACCCCCAGCAGCACCCCGCGCGCCCGCATCGGCACCCGGACCAGCGAGTGCACGCCGTACGCCAGCACCTGCGCCGAGCGCTCCGGATCCTGCAGCCGCCAGTCGTCCGCCTCGGTCAGGTACGGCTCCAGGCCGGGCTCGCCGCTGTGCAGCGCGCCGGCCAGCGGCGTCTCGGGGACGACGTCGAGCACCGTGCCCACCGGGTGGAACGGCCCGTCCGTCCGCACCCCGGCGAACGCCGCGCGCCGCATCAGGCCCAGCGAGGCGCCCGGCGGGGGCTCCTCGCCGGTCAGCACCTGCTCGGCCAGGTCGACGGTGACGAAGTCCGCGAACCGCGGCACCGCGACCTGCGCCAGCTCCTCCGCCGTCGTGGTCACGTCCAGCGTGCTGCCCACCGTCACCCCGGCGTCGTACAGCAGCTTCAGCCGGTGCTGCGCGGTCTCGACCCGGCCGGTCAGCGCCAGCAACTCGGTGGAGTCGCGCAGCGTCGCCACGCAGCCCGGCGGGCCGCCCGCCTGGTCGGTGAGCCGGACGTTCACCGCGAGCAGCCGCTCCCCGGCCAGCACCACCTCGTCGCTCACCGGCCGTCCGGCGGTCAGCAGCGCCAGCGGGGCGGCGTCCAGCCCGAGCTCGTCGACCGGCCGTCCCTCGGCGTCCGGCGGCAGGTCGAGCAGCCGGCGAGCCTCGTCGTTGCAGAGCAGCAGCCGCCCGTCGGTGACGATCATGACCCCCTCGCGCACCGCGTGCAGGACCGCCGCGTGGTGCTCGTACATCCGGGTCATCTCGGCCGGGCCCAGCCCGTGCGTCTGCCGCCGCAGCCGCCGGCTGATCAGCGCCGTCCCGAGGGTGGCCAGCCCGATCGCGCCCGCCGCCGCGCCGAGCACCACCGGCAGCTGGCGCTCGCTCGCGGTCGAGACGTTGCTCAGGGTGACGCCCGCCGACACCAGCCCGACCACCGAGCCGTCCGGCGCGTACACCGGGACCACGGCCTGGACCAGCGGGCCCAGCGTGCCGGTCAGGTGCTGGGTCACCACCTCGCCGCGCAGCGCGGGCTCGTAGGTGCCGATGAACTTCTGGCCGATCCGGGCCGGGTTGGGGTGGGTGTACCGGATGCCCTGGTTGTTCAGCACCACGACGAAGTCCACGCCCGAGGAGACCCGGACGGACTGCGCCTTCGGCTGCAGCACCGCGGTCGGATCGGGGGAGCGCAGCGCGTCCACGATGCCCGGTGAGTTGGCGAAGGTCTGCGCGACCGCCACCGACCGGTTGCGGGCCTCGTGGTCGGCGTCGTTGTGCGACTGCACCACCAACGCCACCACGGCCCCCGCCACCAGCAGCAGCACGACCAGCAGTTGCAGCGCGAAGACCTGCCCGGCCACCGACCGGTGCCGCGCCGACCGCGGCGGCTTCGCGCGGTGCAGCTGGTGCCGACCGCGTGGGCGACCACCGGAGGAGTCGGCGGAGCCAGGAGCACCAGAGGCCGACGGAGCCCAGGATCGGCCCGGGGAACGGGCCATACGGTCATATTTGCACCCCTGCTAGCTCGGGACCACCCCACCCCGTCCACCGTTTGGCCTTCACCGCCCCGGCTTGGCAAGATCGCAGGGTGTCCGAACCCAGCACCGTCACCGACCCCGCCGACCCGCGCCTCGCCGACTACACCGGCCTCACCGACGTCGAACTGCGCCGCCGCCGCGAACCGGCCGAGGGCCTGTTCATCGCCGAGGGGGAGAAGGTCATCCGCCGCGCCCTCGCCGCCGGCTACCGGATGCGGTCGATGCTGCTGACCCCCAAGTGGCTGGAGGTGATGGCCGACGTCATCGCCGAGGTCGACGCCCCCGTCCACGTCGTCGAACCGGGCCTCGCCGAAGCCGTCACCGGCTACCACGTCCACCGCGGCGCGCTCGCCTCGATGGAGCGCAAGCCCCTCCCGGACGCCGCAGAACTCCTCGCCGGAGCCCGCCGGGTCGCCGTCCTGGAAGGCCTGGTCGACCACACCAACCTCGGCGCGATCTTCCGCAGCGCGGCCGCCCTCGGCATGGACGCCGTCCTGCTCTCGCCCGACTGCGCCGACCCGCTCTACCGGCGGGCCGTGAAGGTCTCGATGGGCGCCGTCTTCGCCGTCCCGTACGCCCGCCTCGAACCCTGGCCGGCCGCCCTCGCCACCGTCCGCGACGCGGGCTTCAGCCTGCTCGCCCTCACCCCGGCCGACACCGCCGTCGACCTCGCCGAGCTCACCCCGCAGCGCCTCCCCAAGGCCGCCCTCATGCTCGGCGCCGAAGGCGACGGCCTCACCCGCGCCGCCCTCGCCGCCGCCGACCACCCCGTCCGCATCCCCATGGCCCACGGCATCGACTCCCTCAACGTCGGCGCCGCCGCCGCCGTCGCCTTCTACGCCGTCACCACCGCCTGACCAGCCCCCTCCGACTGCCCACTTCTCGCGCCGCGGCTGCCGACGCCCGGCCGCTCGCCCACGGCTCTCTCCGCACCGGCGTTCGGCCGTGGTGCCAGCCGATCCCCCGGCGCCGAATTCGCCAGACCATCCGCTGCCCGCGCAGGAAGTCGGCCGGCCCGGCTTCCCGCGAACCGTCGCTGCGGCCGGGATGCCCGCGGCACAGACGGGCGACGCCGCCTACGCGGAAAGTCGGCCCCCTCGACCGGCAGGGTTTCCCGCGCGGTGTGCGGGGCGCCGCGCGCACAGGAAGTCGGCCCCGCCGACTTTCCGTGCCGCCGTGGGTCAGCCCGTGGGGGCGGTGGGCGGGGCGGGGGCGGCGGCCGGGGGCGGGCTGGTGAGGCCGGTGGCGCCGGCGCCCGGCCAGGACTCGTCGAGGGTGCCGTCGGCGCGCACGGTGTAGCGGGTGGAGACGATCGCGCCGGTCGCGGCGACGCGCTCCTCGCGGACGACGGTCCCGCCGTCCAGCCGCCAGCTGGCCGTGGCCTGCGGGTCGGCGGCCGAGGTGCGCCAGGTGGCGGCGACGGGGGAGTCCCCGGTGAAGGTGTAGATCTGCACGAGGTCGACCGGCACCGAGCCCTCGGCCCGCCGCAGCACGACGATCGACGCCGGCGCGCCCTTGTACCGGGCCGGCAGCACCGCGCTCAGCGCGACCTGCGGACCGGCCCCGACGGAGTGCCCGTCCCGCAGGGTGATGCCGGGCCCGCCGGTTCCGTCCGGGTAGTTGCGGTTGGGCCAGTCCACGGCCGGCCCCGGCCCGAGCGGGGCCGCCAGTGCGCCGTCCCCGGCGCCCGGGCTGTTGCGCGCGGCGGCCGGGAGCGGGGTGCCCGAGGACTGCGGGGCGACGTCCACCGAGGTCCCCGGCATTGCCAGCTCGCCCCCGCCGCCCGCGGCGCGGGCGCTCGCCGTCGACCCGGCCGGCGCCCGCAGGCCCTGGTTGCCCCGGTCCTCGCAGCCCTGCGCGGCGGCGATGGCCAGCGCGACCCCGAGGGTGACGGTGACGAAGACGACCAGCCGCTGCCGCAGCAGCCGCTGGCGCGGACCCGGGGGCCGCACCCCGGGGGCCGGGGTGTGCTGCCGGTCGCGGGGGCGGGCCCGGTCACGTCCGCCGGGGCGGCCCGGGGGCGGGGTCTGGGGCCGGTCCGGGCGCTCCCGCAGCGGCCGGGTGACGGGCGTGGGCTCGGGCCGGGGGAGCGGCGCACCGGGCGCCCGGCGCGCCGCGCTGCCGGAGGCCTGCGCGGCCGGTCGGCCCGCGGCCGCCGCCCGTGCCCTCGCCGGAGCGGGCGATTCGGGCGCACGCCCGGGCGCGGGCACGCCCTGCGGGGAGGCGTCCGGCCGGGCGGTGTCGGGTCTCGCCGGTGCGGCGGGGGTCGGCGCGGCCCCGCGCCCGGGCCGCGCCCCGCGCGGGGCACCGCCCCCGGCGCCCGTAGCCGCGCCGCGCGCCGCCAGCTCGCTGAGCCGCTCGTGCAGGGCGGCCGCGCCGGGCCGCTCGGCCGGCTCCTTGGCGAGGCAGGCCCGGATCAGCGGCGCGAGTTGCGGCGGGACGGCCGAGAGGTCGGGTTCCTCGTGGACCACCCGATAGAGCATCACTTCGGAGGACGCCCCGGACCCGAAGGGCGTGTCCCCGGTGAGCGCGTACGCGAGCGTGGCCCCGAACGCGAAGACGTCCGTGGCGGGCGTGACGGCGGCGCCGCGGACCTGCTCGGGCGCGAGGAAGCCGGGGGAGCCGACCGCCGTGCCGACGTGGGTGAGGGTGCTGGCGCCGCGCGACCACGCGATCCCGAAGTCGATGATCCGCGGCCCGCGGGGCGAGAGCAGGATGTTGGAGGGCTTGAGGTCGCGGTGGACGACGCCGGCCTCGTGCACCTTGACGAGTCCGTCGGCGAGCGCGGCCCCGATCCGGGCCGCTTCCGGCCAGTTGAGCGGTCCATCGTCGCCGACCCGCTTGTAGAGCGAGGGCCCGGGCACGTACGCGGTGGCCAGCCAGGGGCGGTCGGCCTCGATGTCGGAGCCGACGACGCGCGCGGTGCAGCCGCCGCGGATGCGGGAGGCGGCGGCGATCTCGCGGGCGAAGCGGGTGCGGAACTCCTGGTCCTCGGCGAGCTCGGCGCGGATCAGCTTGAGGGCGACGCGCTGTCCCCGGCGGTCGGAGCCGAGGTAGACCACGCCCATGCCGCCGGCGCCCAGTCGCCGGTGCAGGCGGTACGGCCCGACGATGCGGGGGTCCTCACGCCTCAGCCGCATCATCGCCATCTCTCGTTTCCCCGTCAGCCCGTGGTGAGGCCCCGTTGGCATGGGGCATCGTCAGTTCCTGTCCGGCACAGCTTACGGACTGCCCGTTGCGGTGTGCTGATACGCAACACCTCAAGCCGCCGTGCGATTGTCGGATCGTGCACTGATCGGCAGGTCAGCCGGGTGCCGAATCGATTCTCGGGGTTCCCCCTCAGGGATCCCCCGGGGGCGCGCTGACGGCTCCCTCCCCCTCCGGTAGTAGGCCCTGAGTACGGGCGTCATCCTCCGGGATGCCCGAGGAACAGTACGACGGCATGACGCCCGGACGGCCCCCTCACGAATAGCGTTGTCTCCAGCGGTGGACGGGGAGCTCGTCCCCCGAGGTAAGCCGTCCACCGCGCCCACTCGACCGGAACAGGAGCCTGGCAATGGCATCGCAGCTCACGGGTGACCCCCGACGCCGCCGCCGTCCGCCCTTCGTCCAGTCCCGGTCCACCGAGCAGCAGACCCGGCACCCCGCCGTGGCCCTGGCCATGGCGCTGCCGTGCGCCGTGCTGCTGGTGATGCTCTTCGGCGGGTGGGACCAGATGGCGAACCAGGCTTCGGCCGTCGCCGATCTGATCGGCCGCTGAAAACCGCCGGCCCCACCCGGGCCGGCCACAGAACGGGCACCGAGCCCCTGGGGACGGGGAGCGGTGCCGCCGGGGAGGCCGCGGCCGCGTTGGATCGCGGACGGGCGAGAGCGGTGCGCAGAGCGCCCCGGCAGGCGGAGACGCCGCGTACGGACGTCGGTGAGGGCGGCCGTACGCGGCTCTTCTCCTTCCCTCCACACCCGGAACGCCCAGGTCGCCGGGAACGCCAAAAGGCCGGGGCCGCGACCCTCACGGATCGCGGCCCCGGCCGTCACTGTGTGCGCGATACTGGGATTGAACCAGTGACCCCTACCGTGTCAAGGTAGTGCTCTCCCGCTGAGCTAATCGCGCCTGGTAAGGCGGTCCTGCAGCGGACTCCGGAGAGTCCGACGTGCGCGATACTGGGATTGAACCAGTGACCCCTACCGTGTCAAGGTAGTGCTCTCCCGCTGAGCTAATCGCGCCTGGTAAGGCGGTCCTGCAGCG
>NZ_JBMVFA010000008.1:141599-267589 GCF_049543595.1 Kitasatospora sp. NPDC094028
GGACTCCGGAGAGTCCGACGTGCGCGATACTGGGATTGAACCAGTGACCCCTACCGTGTCAAGGTAGTGCTCTCCCGCTGAGCTAATCGCGCGGGGAGGTCCCCTGGCAGAACCGGGTGATCCTCTTGGAGGTGGAGACGGGATTTGAACCCGTGTACACGGCTTTGCAGGCCGTTGCCTCGCCTCTCGGCCACTCCACCAGGCAACACACGAAGAACGATCTTACACTGTTCTCCGTCGAGCGGACGACGAGATTCGAACTCGCGACCCTCACCTTGGCAAGGTGATGCTCTACCAACTGAGCCACGTCCGCCTGTCTCCCGGGGGCTTCACCGTTTTTCCCGGCTGCGCTCCCTGGCGACGTGTTGAACTCTAGCGGATTCCCGGGCCAGCTAAAAATCCGTTCCCGCAGCGTGCCGAGGGGATGCCCGCCGAGCACCCTCCGGCCGACCCCCGCACCGGGCACCGGCCGCCACCTGCGGCGCTTCCGGACGATCACCCGCAGGCCACCCGACGCACACCCGCGCGACGCCCGCGACTGCTTGCACGCCCTCTCCAGCGCCCCGGCCGGGGCGCGCGCCCCCGACCTACACTTCAGGCACCGCCACCCCCGCACCAGCGCGCAGGAGAACCGTGTCCGGCCCCAGCGATCCCCGCACCCCGCTCGCCCGCTTCGGCGGCCGCCTGGCCACCGGGCTGCGCGACGTCACCTCGGACCCGGCCGCCCTCGACTCCACCGGCTACTGGGCCGTCGTCCACGACTTCGAGGGCCGCCTCACCTGCGCCCGCTTCGACGACGTCCGCCCCGCCCCCGCCCCCGCCCCGCCCTCCGGCGCCGGCTGGCGCGGCCCGGACGCCGGCGAGTGGCGCAGCTCCCTCGACCGCGCCGCCTACACCGCCGGCGTACGCCGCATCCGCGAACACATAGCCGCCGGCGAGGTCTACCAGGCCAACCTCTGCCGGGTGCTCTCCGCCCCGCTGCCCGATTCCGACCGCAGCGACATCGACGCCCTCACCGGCCTCCTCGCCCACGGCAACCCCGCCCCCTACGCCGGCACCGTCCGCCTGCCCGAACACGGCGTCGAGATCGCCACCGCCTCGCCCGAGCTCTACCTGCGCCGCACCGGCCGCACCGTCTCCTCCGGCCCGATCAAGGGCACCGGCCGCACCGAGGACGACCTCCTCGACAAGGACCACGCCGAGAACGTGATGATCGTCGACCTGGTCCGCAACGACCTCGGCCGCGTCTGCGACACCGGCACCGTCACCGTCCCCGACCTGTGCGCCGTCGAGAAGCACCCCGGCCTCGTCCACCTCGTCTCCACCGTCGAGGGCACCCTGCGCGCCGACGCCGGCTGGCCCGAACTCCTCGACGCCACCTTCCCGCCCGGCTCCGTCACCGGCGCCCCCAAGTCCAGCGCCCTGCGGATCATCGAAGCCCTGGAGACCGCCCCGCGCGGCCCCTACTGCGGCGCGGTCGGCTGGGTCGACGCCGACCGCGGCGAGGCCGAACTCGCGGTCGGCATCCGCACCTTCTGGCTCGACCGCACCGACCCCACCGCCCCGGTCCTGCGCTTCGGCACCGGCGCCGGCATCACCTGGGGCTCCGACCCCGACCGCGAATGGGCGGAAACCGAGCTGAAGGCCGCCCGACTCGTCGCGATAGCGTCCGGCAGCGAAACCCTCTGAAGCACCGCCGAAGCACCGCCGGCCGAATCACCCCGGCCGCCGGCACCACCCCGAGGAGCAGCGCCCGATGCACACCCCCATCACGAGCTGGGTCAACGGCACGCTCGTCGACCCCGACGAGCCCGCCGTCACCGTCCTCGACCACGGACTCACCACCGGCGACGGCGTCTTCGAAACCATGAAGGTCGTCGACGGCCGCACCTTCGCCCTCACCCGCCACCTCGACCGGCTCACCCGCTCCGCCCGCGGCCTCGGCCTGCCCGACCCCGACCACGACCTGGTCCGCGAAGCCTGCGCCCAGGTCCTCGCCGCCGACCCCGTCCCGCTCGGCCGCCTGCGCGTCACCTACACCGGCGGCACCGCCCCGCTCGGCTCCGAACGCGGCACCGCCGGCCCCACCCTGGTCGCCGCCCTCGGCGCGATCGCCCGCCGCCCCGACGAGACCGCCGTCGCCGTCGTCCCGTGGCGCCGCAACGAACACAGCGCCGTCGCCGGCCTCAAGACCACCTCGTACGCCGAGAACGTCGTCGCCCTCGCCGCCGCCCACCGCGCCGGCGCCACCGAGGCCCTGTTCGCCAACACCGCCGGCCGGCTCTGCGAGGGCACCGGCTCCAACGTCTTCGTCGTCCTCCACGGCCGCCTGCTCACCCCGCCGCTCGCCTCCGGCTGCCTCGCCGGCATCACCCGCCGACTCGTCATCGACTGGTGCGGCGCCGAGGAGGCCGACCTCCCGCTCGGCGCCCTCCAGGACGCCGAGGAGATCTTCCTGACCTCCTCCACCCGCGACGTCCAGGCCGTCACCCGCGTCGACGACCGCGAACTGCCCGGCACCGGCCCGATCACGGCCAAGGCCATGGCCGTCTTCGCCGAGCGCAGCGCCGACGACCTCGACCCGTGACCCGCACCCCCGGCGGCGCGACGGACCGGCGCGGATAACCTCCCCGACGAGGGGAAGGGACCACCACATGACCACCACGCTGCGCCCCGAGGGCCCCGAGACACCCACCGCGGCCGGCGGCCGCACCAGACGCTGGCGGATCCTCGCCAACGGCCACCAGGTCGGCTCGCTGCGCACCACTGCCGTCCCGAACGGCAGTCAACTCTGGGGCGAGATAGCCGAATTGGAGGTCACCGGAAACCGCGGCCGGGGCCGCGGCACGTTCGGCGCGCTGGCCGCCGAGGAGGTGCTGCGCAGCTGGGGCTGTACCCGGGTGGACGTCAGGATCCCCGATTCCGCGCCGACCGCCCGGGCCCTCGCCGCCGCACTCGGCTACACCGAGCGTTCCCTGGCCCTCGCCAAGCGGCTGACCGACGCCCCCACCCTGCCCGCCGGGGTGAGCGTCCGCCCGTTCGAGCAGTCCGGGCTCCGGGCCTGGCTCGACCGGTCCACGGCGCACTACACCCGCGCGCTCGTCCGCTCCGGCCTCACCGAGGAGCAGGCCCGTGCCAGGGCGGGCGACGACCAGCGGCCGCTCCCGCAGGGCGCCGACACCCCGGGCACCGTCCTGAGCAGCCTGTACGGCCCGGACGGCGAGCCGCAGCCGTACGGCTCGATCTGGGTGGACCTCCACCTGACCGACCTGCCGGACGGCGAACCGCTCGCCTGGGTCATGGTCGTCGAGGTGTCCCCGGCCCACCGGGGCCGGGGACACGGACGCGCTCTGATGCTGCTCGCCGAACGCGAGTGCCTGGCCGCCGGCGTGCGCAACCTCGGGCTCAACGTCTTCGCCGACAACCCGGTGGCGATCCGCCTCTACGCCTCGCTCGGCTACCGGATCACCAACCGGCTCTACGGCAAGCAGCTTTGACGACGGGTCAGGAGGCGTTCGCCGCCTCGATCACGGCCACGATCCGCTCCCGCAGCCCCTCCTGGCTCTGCCCGCCGTCCAGCCGCTGCCCGCCGATCACGTACGTCGGCGTGCCCGTGACCCCGATCGCCTTGCCCTCGGCCTGGTCGGAGTCCACGGTCAGCATGTGCCGGCCGTCGATCAGCGCGGTGTCGACCTCCTCGACGTCCACCCCGACCTCCCGGGCCACGTCCAGCAGCACCTGCTGCCCGCGCGCGCCCAGGTCCTCCGCCCGGGCCAGCAGCGCCTCCACGAACGGCCACCCCAGCCCCTGCGCGAACGCCTCCTCGGCCGCCTCGGCGGCGGCGTAGGCGTGCTTGTGCTTCTCCAGCGGGAAGTGCCGCAGCTCCACGGGCAGCGCGTCGCCGTACTGCGCGCGCAGCGCCCGGACGTCGTCCAGCGCGGTGCGGCAGTCCGTGCACTGCAGGTCGCACCAGAACTCAAGGCGGGGGAGGGAACCATCGATCATCCCCCCAGTGTTCCACTAAGGGGAGCCCGTTCCGGCCGGAGGTGCTCCCGCCGAGGACCGACAGGGAGGCGCCGGAATGACCGGATCGATCGGACGCGAAAGGGTGCGGCCGTGCTGACCGCGGCGATCAGCTTCCTGCTCACGGCGGGCGGGGTCGCGGTCGCGGGCCTGCGGGCCCGGCGGCGGCGCTTCCTCTCGGCGACCCGCTGGTTCGCGGTCGCCCTGCTGCCCGCCGGGCTCTACCTCACCGGCCTCTTCCCGCTGGCGAGCACCATCGGCCACGCGTTCGCCGACTGGGCGACCAAGCTGGTCTTCGACCCCCGGGTGTGGACGGGCGTCGTGCTGCTCGGCGTCTCCGCGGCGCTGCTGCTGGCGACCGCCCGCTGGGGCGGTCGGCGCGACGCGGTCGAGTCGGTCCCCGAGCGCCCGGCGGCCGCGGGCCCGGCCCCCGACCGTCCGGCGGTGGCGCCCACCCCGCCGAAGCCGAAGAAGCGGGCCGGCGGCAAGCGGGACGACGGTCTCGGCGATTTCGCCGACATCGAGGAGATCCTCCGCAAGCGCGGCATCTGACCTGCGGCGGCGCGGCCCGGCCCGGGGCTCAGGCGGAGGGAACGGTCTCCGCCGAACGCTGCCGGGCCCGGTACGCGGCGACGTGCAGCCGGTTCCCGCAGGTGCGGCTGTCGCAGTAGCGCCGCGAGCGGTTGCGCGAGAGGTCGACGAAGACCCGCGCGCAGTCCGGCGCCTCGCACCGCCGCAGCCGCTCCCGCTCGCCGGCCATGAAGATGAAGGCCAGCGCCATGCCGAGCTCGGCCGCCAGGTGGTCGCCGATCGCGGCGTGCGGTGCGAAGTAGTGGATGTGCCAGCCGTGGTGGTCGTGGTTGACCAGCCGGGGCGTGGTCCCGGCGGCCGCGACGACCGCGTTGACCAGCTCGGCGGCGTCCTCGGTGGACTCCGTCCCGAAGACCTCGCGCAGCCGGGTGCGCAACGCCTGGACCCGGTGCAGGTCCTCCTCGGTGAGCGAGTCGATCTCGCTGATCTCCTGCTGGACCACGAACGCGTTCAGCGCCGCGACGTCCGGCAGCCGCTCGGTGCCGCACACCTCGGGTGCGGTGTTGAGCAGATCGACGAGGATGCTCAGCGCGCACTCGGTGTCATGGGTGATCAGCACGTCGGGGACTCCTCGCGCAGGGGGACTCCGGGTACCCCGCGGACACGGTTGACCCAAGACCATACCGGGCCGTGCGGCCGAAGGGCGGCCCCTTCCTTCGAAGGCGTGTACGGATTCCGCCAGAGCCCCGCAAACCGGGCGCACCACCGGCCGTGCGCCGCCCGTACGCCCCCCGGGAACGCCAACGGCGCCCGGCACCGGGGCCGATCACCCGTGAGGGTGACCGGCCCCGGTGCCGGGCGCCGGAGGTGGCGACGACCCGCTCCGGTGGGAACGGGCCGCTCACCGGCCCCGAGGCCGCGTGGTGCGCGGCTGAGTCTGCTGCCGTGCCCCCGAGTAGGACGGCAGAGCGGACGGCAAGAGGTACGGCCCCGCTGACAACGGGGCTGGACCGCCTCCGGTCGGGGTCAGCTTTCGGCGAGGATGTGGGACAGCTCCCGGTCGAGGTCGAAGTGACGGTGTTCGGTGCCGGGGGGCACCGCGGCGTCCGTCCGCTTGAGGAACGACTCAAGCGCCCGGGCCGGGGCCTCCAGCAGGGCCTCTCCTTCCGGAGAGCTAAGCGCGATGCAGACCACCCCTTGCCCGTGGCTGCGCGACGGCCACACCCGGACGTCGCCGGTACCGGTCGGTCGGTGCAGCCCCTCCGCGAGGAGATCTCGGGCGAACACCCACTCCACGGTCTCGTCGGCGCCCGTGTGGAACGTGGCGTGCACGGCATAGGGGTCGGCGGTGTCGTAGCGCAGGCCCGCGGGGACGGGCAGTGAGGACTCGCTGGACACGATGAGGCGCAGGTGCAGCTCGCAGCTGACCGTGGTGTTCATAAGCGCCATGGCCTTTCGCTCAGTGTGCGCTCGGGGAATCGCACGTCGGCGAACGGACCATCCCACCCCGAAGACCGATGTAAACCCCTCTGTCCCGATTCGGGCGCGAGTCGTACCCCTTACGGCGCATTGCGGAATCGCCCCGCAGTACCCGCCCGGGGCATTACCGGCGGTTCTCTCCGGCGGGTTTCCCGCTCGGCCCGTACCGGGCTTGGAGGAAGCGCCAGGACGGGCCGGGAACAGGGGAGCGGGTGGTGCGGCCCTGCCTGACGAGTCGGCCGCACGGGCGAGTGCGGCGGGGGAGGGGCGGGCCCCGGCCGAGGCCCGGGCCGGTGGGCCGACCGGGTACAGGGCGGCGCCGGCCGGCCCGGGCGGCCGGCCCCGGCCCCGGGCGAGGAGGGTGTTCGGACCACCCCCCGGGATGCGGTAATGTTTTCCCTGCACCCGGGCGATTAGCTCAGCGGGAGAGCACTTCGTTCACACCGAAGGGGTCACTGGTTCGATCCCAGTATCGCCCACCGGAATGCATTGTGATATGTGAGGCCCAGCCGATTATCGGCTGGGCCTTACATGTATTTCCGGAATCCCCGGAACGCCCCCGCAAATCCCGCCCCCGCACTGAGGCTCAGTCACCTTCCGCGCGGAGCCCGAGTTCTGCGGATGCGTCGGCCCCCCGGAACGGGCGAGTTGTACGACCGCCTCCGAACGGTGCTACAGTTCATCTCGTTGCCCGGGCGATTAGCTCAGCGGGAGAGCACTTCGTTCACACCGAAGGGGTCACTGGTTCGATCCCAGTATCGCCCACCGGACAGCATGCAGGCCCTGATCGGGAAACCGGTCAGGGCCTGCGGTGCGTCCGGGCCCGAACCGCCGTCCGGTCCCGCCGCTACGCCGCCGCCTCGCAGCCGTGCTCCGGCTCCAACCGCCGTCCGCACACGCACCGGGCCGGCCGCAGCGGCCACGACAGGTCCACCCGCTCCGGCGTCCCCGACCGGTCGAACCAGCGCTGCAACCCCCGCGCCTGCGCCGCGTGCCAGATCGCCTGCCGCAGGTGCAGCTCCGCCGCCGACAGCCCGCCCAGCGCCGCCGGGTACCGGGCGCCGATCCGCCGGGTCAGCGCCAGCGCCGCCGTCGCGTCCGCCGCCGCATCGTGCGCCCCGGTCAACTCCACCCCGTAGTGCGCGCACAGGTCGGTCAGCGTCCGGCGGCCCTTGCGGTACCGGTCCACGTGCTTGTCCAGCACCCGCGGGTCGAGTATCACCAGCCCCGCCGCACCCAGGCCGCCCGCCAGCGTCACCCCGTGGTGCCGGCGCAACTCCCGGTCCAGCAGCGTCAGGTCGTACGGCGCGTTCATCACCACCACCGGACACCCGGCCCGCGCCTGGGCCGCCAGCGCCTGGGTCACCTCCGCCACCACCGCACGGGCCGGACGGCCGTGCGCGCGGACCCGCTCGTCGCTGATGCCGTGCACCGCGCGGGCGCCGTCCGGGATCGGGACACCCGGATCGGCGAGCCACGTGGTGCTCTGCGCCGGTTCGCCCGGGGAGAGTTGGACGACCAGGGCGGCCGAGACGATCCGATCGGACTCCACGTCCACGCCGGTGGTCTCGGTGTCGAAGGAGGCGAGTGGGCCGGTGTACCAGAGCTGCTGCATGACTGCCCCTCAGGCCGAGCGTTCCGCACCCGGTAGATACCCGGTTCTGACGCCCGCTCAACCCGTTTGGCGCAGGCCGGGCCGGGGATCCCCCTAGGGAGCGTCCCGTTCGAACAGGACGGGCCCGGAGCCGGGGGAGGCCACGGGCGATGGCACTGACGCAACCGCAGCCGGACGGGGCCGCGGCCGTCCTGCGCGGCAACCTCGCGGTCACCGCCTGCATGGAGACCCTGCAGGTCGGCTACCTGCACGCGGTCGCCGCCGCGGCCGGCTGCTCGCTCTCCCAGCCGTTCCCGGACAACGGCATCGACTGGCAGGTCAGCCACGGCTCCCCGGAGCACGAGGTCGACGACGAGGTCACCGTCAAGATCCAGCTCAAGGCCACCCAGCAGATCGCCCCCGACCCGGCCGGGCCGCACTTCAGCTTCACCCTCGACAACGCGCACCTGCGCAAACTCGCCCGCCCCCGGGTCGCCGTCCCCCGCATCCTGGTCGTGATGCTGCTCCCCAGCCGGGTCGACCAGTGGCTGCGGGCCCGGCCCGACGCCATGGAACTGCGGCACTGCTGCTACTGGGTCAACCTGGCCGGCCACCCCGTCACCGGACGGCGGCGCACCAACGTCCGGGTGCCCACCGACAAGGTCTTCGACGACCGCGCGCTCTGCGACATCATGGCCCGGGTCGGCGTGGGCGAGAGCCCGTGACCGCCCGGCCCCGGCAGCGAGGGAGCACACCCATGACACCGCCGCACGGACCGGGCGAGCCCGCCCGCCCCCTGCCCGACCCGGCCGCCGTCGACCCCGCGGTGCTGGCCACCCTGCTCGCCCGGCACGGCTGGATCCGGCGCGGCGGCCCCGCCGCCCGCTACGGCCGCTGGACCCCGCCCGACGACGAACCCGGCACCAGCCTCCTCGTCCCCGCCGGCGACGGCTTCGACGACGCCGTCGACCTCCTCGCCGACGCCGTCACCGCCCTCTCCCGCTCCCACACCCCCAGCGCCCGCTCGATCCTGCTCGCCCTCGCCGTCCCCGGCGACGAACTGCGCTGGCACCGCGACCTGCCCGGCCCCGCCGACACCGCCTCCTGGGACGACGCCGAACGGCTCCAACGGGCGGCACGCACGATGCTCGCCGCCGGTGCCAAGGCCGGACGGACCAGGGCCGCCTACTACGGCGCCCGGCTGGACGGCCCCGCCGCGGACTTCCTCGACCGCGTCCTGGTCGTCGAACAGGGCGCCGTCGACCAGGGCGCCGCCCTCACCGCCCACACCCCCGCCCCCGAGGGCCGCACCGCCGTCACCACCCTGGTCCGCGCCCTGGAGGCACTGCGCGACGCCGTCGACTACCGCCGGGTCAGCGGCGGGCCCGAGGCCTTCGAGAACGCCGTCCAGGCCGGAGTCAGCCGGGAGCTCGTCCAGTCCGTCGAGGAACTGGTGCGCGGCACCACCGGCGCCGGGCTCGCCGTCGCCTGGTCCGCCGCCGCCGGCATCCCCGGCGGCTTCGGCGACCGCCGGATCGCCCTCGACTTCTCCCCCGGCGACCTGCCCGCCCTCGCCGAGGCCGCCGAACTCCTGGAACGGCTCGAACCCGCCGTCGCCGTCACCGTCACCGGCCTGGTCGTCCGCCTCAAGCGGGCCGACCCCGGCGGGGCCGGCTCGGTACGGCTCCGGGTGCTCGGCGGCGCCGAGGTCCGCGAGCTGAAGGTCCGGCTGCCCGACCCCGACTACCGGATCGCCGCCGAAGCCCACCTGGCCGGCCTGCCCGTCCGGCTCTCCGGACGGCTCGAACCGCGCGGCGGCTTCCGCCGACTCGGCCGGCCGCACGGCCTGGAACTCCTCACCGGCTGGGCGGACGGCGACCGCGAGCAACTGCTCAAGGGGCTCCGGGACGGGGGAGAGGCGGGGGAGAGCGCACATAGGTGAGCAGCAGAGGTGACGCTCTCGGTACCATCGTCACGCGCAGCGCAGTGTTGCGTCCTCTAATCCAGCACGTCAGGAGAGACCGGTGACGGACGTCCGGGTAATCATCAGCCGCGAACCCGATCGGGAAGAGCGCGTGGTGACGACGGGCACCACGGCCGCCGAGCTCTTCGCCGACGACCGCTCGATCATCGCCGCCCGCGTCGGCGGCCAGCTCAAGGACCTCGCCTACGCCGTCCAGGACGGCGACGAGGTCGAGCCGGTCGCGATCGGCAGCAAGGACGGCCTCGACATCCTGCGCCACTCCACCGCGCACGTCATGGCCCAGGCCGTGCAGCAGCTCTACCCCGAGGCCAAGCTCGGCATCGGCCCGCCGGTCAAGGACGGCTTCTACTACGACTTCGACGTCGAGAAGCCCTTCCACCCCGATGACCTCAAGGCCATCGAGAAGAAGATGCAGGAGATCATCAAGCGCGGGCAGAAGTTCTCCCGCCGCGTGGTCACCGACGAGGCCGCCGCCGAGGAACTCGCCGCCGAGCCGTACAAGCTGGAGCTGATCGGCCTCAAGGGCTCCGCCGCCACCGCCGGCGAGGGCGCCGACGTCGAGGTCGGCGCCGGCGAGCTCACCATCTACGACAACCTGGACGCCAAGACCGGCGAGCAGTGCTGGGGCGACCTCTGCCGCGGCCCGCACCTGCCCAGCACCCGGCACATCCCGGCGTTCAAGCTGATGCGCAACGCCGCCGCCTACTGGCGCGGCAGCGAGCGCAACCCGATGCTCCAGCGGATCTACGGCACCGCCTGGCCGACCAAGGACGAGCTCAAGGCCCACCTCGACTTCCTCGTCGAGGCCGAGAAGCGCGACCACCGCAAGCTCGGCAACGAGCTCGACCTCTTCTCCATCCCCGAGGAGATCGGCTCCGGCCTCGCCGTCTTCCACCCCAAGGGCGGCATCATCCGCCGGGCGATGGAGGACTACTCGCGCAAGCGGCACGAGGAAGAGGGCTACGAGTTCGTCTACACCCCGCACGCCACCAAGGGGAAGCTCTTCGAGAAGAGCGGCCACCTCGACTGGTACGCGGACGGTATGTACCCGCCCATGCAGCTCGACGAGGGCGTGGACTACTACCTCAAGCCGATGAACTGCCCGATGCACAACCTGATCTTCGACGCGCGCGGCCGCTCGTACCGTGAACTGCCGCTGCGCCTCTTCGAGTTCGGGACGGTGTACCGGTACGAGAAGTCCGGCGTCGTGCACGGCCTGACCCGGGCCCGCGGCTTCACGCAGGACGACGCGCACATCTACTGCACCCGCGAGCAGATGGCGGCGGAGCTCGACTCCACGCTGACCTTCGTGCTCAACCTCCTGCGTGACTACGGTCTGACCGACTTCTACCTCGAGCTGTCGACCAAGGACCCGGTCAAGTACGTCGGAAGCGACGAGACCTGGGAGGAGGCCACCGCCGTCCTGGCGGCCGTGGCCGAGAAGCAGGGTCTGCCGCTGGTTCCGGACCCGGGCGGCGCGGCCTTCTACGGGCCGAAGATCTCGGTCCAGGCGCGCGACGCCATCGGCCGGACCTGGCAGATGTCGACCATCCAGCTGGACTTCAACCTGCCCGAGCGCTTCGACCTGGAGTACACCGCCGCGGACGGCTCGCGTCAGCGACCGGTCATGATCCACCGCGCGCTGTTCGGCAGCATCGAGAGGTTCTTCGCGGTGCTGCTGGAGCACTACGCCGGCGCCATGCCGCCGTGGCTGGCCCCGGTCACCGTGACCGGTATCCCGATCACCGACGAGCACGTGCCGTACCTGCTGGAGGTCGCGGCCGAGCTCAAGAAGCACGGGATCCGGGTCGAGGTCGACACCTCGGACGACCGCATGCAGAAGAAGATCCGCAACGCGCAGAAGACCAAGGTCCCGTTCATGCTGATCGCGGGTAACGACGACGTCGAGGCGGGCGCGGTGTCGTTCCGCTACCGCAACGGCGAGCAGAAGAACGGTGTGCCGCTCGCGGACGCCGTCGCCGAGATCGTCGAGGCCGTGAAGAACCGCATCCAGGTGTGATGCCGTAGTCGGACCGTCACGTGCGGGGCAGGCTCTCGATGAGTCTGCCCCGCACGGCTTTGCAAGCACGGCTGGGCGAATATGCTGATCAGCATGACGACTGAGCCGGAACTGCAGCGGGGCGTCGGTGAGCCGGACGGCTTCCGCCGCCTGTGGACCCCCCATCGGATGGCGTACATCCAGGGTGAGAACAAGCCCACCGGCCCGGCTCCGGACGACGGTTGTCCGTTCTGCTCGATCCCGTCGCTGAGCGACGAGGACGGGCTGGTCATCGCCCGGGGGAGCGCCGTGTTCGCGGTGCTCAACCTGTACCCGTACAACGGCGGGCACCTGATGGTGGTCCCGTACCGGCACGTGGCGGACTACACCGACCTGGACGAGGCGGAGACGGCCGAGCTGGCCGACTTCACCAAGCGGGCGATGACCGCGCTGCGGGCCGCGTCCGGGGCGCACGGGTTCAACATCGGGATGAACCAGGGAGCGGCGGCCGGTGCCGGGATCGCGGCGCACCTGCACCAGCACGTGGTGCCGCGCTGGGGCGGGGACACCAACTTCATGCCGGTGGTCGGCCACACCAAGGTGCTGCCGCAGCTGCTGGCGGACACCCGCAAGATGCTGGCCGAGGCCTGGCCGCAGGACTGAGGCAGCCGAAGAGGGGCCCGCCACCGAGGAGTTCGGTGGCGGGCCCCTTCGCGTCGGTGCCGGTCAGTTGGCGTTGAAGCTGTCCACCTCGTACGGGCGGCTGCCCTGCGCCTCGGACTTGATGATCGAGGTGCGGTTCTTGAAGAAGCGGTCGGCGTCGAGGTCGTGCTCCTGGAGGAACTCCAGCGTCGCGTTGTGGACGGCGTTGAGCACCGGGACGGAGAGGTTCATGGCGTTGTCGACCATGGAGCGGTTCTCCCACGCCCGGCCGACCCAGATGTGCCGGAGGCCGAAGGGCTCGGGCAGGCCGAGGCCGCCGCCGAGCCAGCCGAGCAGGCCGGGCATCCGGTGGAAGGGGGCGCGGACGGCCTGGCGGACGACCTCGTCGTTGTCGATCAGCGGGAGCTTGACCGTGCGTTCCTCCCAGAACTTCACGGTCTTGGGGATCGACTTCTCCTTGTCCTTGGGCTTGTCGAAGAAGACGCCCTTGACCGGGCCGAGCGCGTAGCCGGCCACGGCGATGGTGAGCACGTCGGCGAGCAGGGTCACCGTGACGGTGAAGGTGAGCACCAACTTGCCGTCGTGGGTGATGAACTGGGTGGCCAGGTAGTGCCGGGGGCCGCCGGGGAAGGTCTGCTTGTCGGCGATGCTCTGGACGGCGAAGTCGCGCATCCGGTCGCCGTCCATGTCGGCGCTGCCGGCGGCGGGGCGGCTGATCTCGTCGGCGCCCTCGCCGATGTCGAAGACCACCCACTGCTTGATCTGGACGTTGGGGATGCCGCTGTTGGCGACGTGGCTGATTCCGAGGCCCTTGAGGTGGGCGGAGATCCGGCGGATCAGGTCCCAGGGGTGGAAGGCGCGGAAGTCGCCGTGGCCGGGGGCGGGGTGGAGGGTGTCGGCGAGGCGCCACTCGCCCCAGCGGCGGCCGGCGCCGAGGATGCCCTTGGGGCCGGCGTAGTGCTGGATGTTGGTCTCCTGCTCGGCGTCCAGGCGGCCGAGCTTGTCGCGCAGGTCGTTGGCCTTCTTGTCCAGGTCGTCGCGGGGGACGGCCCGGGAGACGGTGGCGGCGACGGCGCTGCCGCCGACGAGGTCCTGCCAGCGGGCGCGGAGGTCCTTGGCGGAGCGCTCGACGATCCGGCGGGCCAGGTACCAGCCGATGACCGGGGCGAGCATGGTGATCCGCAGGTAGAGGCCGAGGACGCCGGCGGCCGGGGGGCGCACCGCGAGCAGGACGGCGAGGATGCCGGCGGCGATCAGGGCGAGGCCGCCGTAGACGTCGGCGCCGCGCCGGTTGTCCCGCTTGAGCCAGGCGCGCAGCTGGAAGGCGCCGAGCCAGACCAGGGTGCCGGGCAGGAAGAGCAGGGCGGTGACGACGGTGACGGTGCTGAGCTGACGGTCGCGGGTGGTGCGGAGTTCTTCGGCGGCCAGGCAGTGTTCGACGACCTGGCGGGAGTCGACGCCGAAGGAGGGGACGAGGGGTTTGCGGTCGCCGCCGAGGGCGCGGGAGATTAGCGCCTTGCTGAAGGCCTCGCCGAGGTTGGGGCGGAAGAGCGCGAAGCGGCCCTTCTTGGCGGTGGCGTCGGTGACGGCGTCGACGAAGTCGGTGACTTCGCCGTCGCGGTAGGCGGCCGAGGAGAGCGCCAGGCTGACGGCGGTCTGCGGGCCGGTATCGGTCCGGGGTATCTGCGCACCCGGGGTCATGTCGAGTGTGGTCACGGCGGCGTCCCCTCCTCCCCTTGTCAGCGGCAGGTTACCGTGCTGCGGCACGGTCGCGCGGATGATCGTCTGAAGTACCGTCACGATCAGGCCGCGGCGCGCCCGAGGGGCATGATGCCCAGCTTCGGGCAGGTCGATACCCGGTGGGGCGGGGTGGGCGAGGGCGGAGGAGGATGGAGGTGTTCAGCGAGTTCGGGGAGGTTGCCGTGAAGGATCCGGTGCTGGTTTTCGACGGGGATTGCGCGTTCTGCTCGTCCTGTGTGCGGTGGGGTGAGCGGTACCTGCGGCAGACGCTGGCCTCGGGGGGCTGGGAGGCGGTGCCGTTCCAGTTCGCGGATCTGGCGGAGTTGGACGCGTCGGCGGGCGGTCGGGGTGAGGTGTCGGCCGAGCGGGCGGAGCGCGAGGTGCTGTGGGTGACGCCGGGGGGCCGGGTGTACGGGGGCGCGCAGGCGGTGGCGCGGTTGCTGATGCGCTCCGGCGGGGTGTGGGCGTACGCCGGGGCGGCGCTGGCGTTGGCGCCGGTGCGGCCGGTGGCGGCGTTGGCGTACCGCTGGGTGGCGCGCAACCGGCACCGGATGCCGGGGGGTACGGCGGCGTGTGCGCTGCCCGCCCGTAAGCCCGTCGAGTCGGCGTAGGGCCGTTCAGCCGGTGTAGCGCGCGGCGAGGGCGGGGGGCATGGGTTCGTGGCGCAGGTGGGCGCGGGAGAACTCGGCGGTGCCGTGGGTGAGTGAGCGCAGGTCGACGGGGTAGCGGACGAGTTCGAGTTCGGGGACCTCGGCGCGCAGCAGGGTGAGGCCGGGGCCGCCGGTCTCGGTGCCGAGGACGCGGCCGCGGCGGGCGGAGAGGTCGCCGAGGACGGCGCCGAGGTAGTCGTCGGGGAGCAGGACGGTGACGGCGGCGACGGGTTCGAGCAGGCGGATGACGGCGTGCTCGGCGGCGTCGCGCAGGGCGAGGGCGGCGGCGTTCTGGAAGGAGGCGTCGGAGGAGTCGACGGAGTGGGCCTTGCCGTCGGTGAGGGTGACGCGGACGTCGACGAGCGGGTGGCCGGTGGCGACGCCCTTGGCGAGTTGGGCGCGGACGCCCTTCTCGACGGAGGGGATGAAGTGTTTGGGGACGGCGCCGCCGACGACGTGCTCCTGGAATTCGAAGCCGGAGCCGGCGGGGAGCGGTTCGACTTCGAGGTCGCAGATGGCGTACTGGCCGTGGCCGCCGGACTGTTTGACGAGGCGGCCGTGGCCGGCGGCGGCGGTGCCGAAGGTCTCGCGGAGGGCGACCTTGGGTTCGACGGTGTCGACGTGGACGCCGTGGCGGGTGCGCAGGCGGTCGAGGACGACGTCGGCGTGGGCTTCGCCGGTGCACCAGAGGACGAGCTGGTGGGTGTCGGGGTTCTGTTCGACGCGGAGGGCGGGGTCTTCGGCGGCGAGGCGGGTGAGGGCCTGGGAGAGCCTGTCGTCGTCGGCCTTGCTGTGGGCTTCGACGGCGATGGGCAGCAGGGGGTCGGGGAGGGCCCAGGCGTCGAGGTCGACGGGGTGGCCGGGTTCGTGGACGGTGTCGCCGGCGCGGGCGGTGGTGAGTTTGGCGGCGCAGACGAGGTCGCCGGCGATGGCGTGCGGGACGGGGCGCTGGAGTTTGCCGAAGGGGCTGGTGAGGGCGGTGACGCGGTCGTCGCCGTTCTGGTCGGCGGTGTGGGCGGGGCCGCTGAGGTGGATCTTGGTGTCGGGGCGCAGGGTGCCGGCGTAGACGCGCAGCAGGCTGATCCGTCCGACGTAGGCGTCGCCGGTGACGCGGATGACCTGGGCGGCGAGGGGGGCGTCGGGGTCGCAGTCGGGGGCGGGGCGGGTGCGTTCGGTGGGGTCGGGGAAGGTGTGGGCGATGAGGTCGAGGAGTTCGGCGGCGCCGAGGCCGTTCTCGCTGGTGGGGACGGCGGGGTGGAGGGTGCAGGCGAGGACTTCGCGGCGCAGGCCGGCTTCGAGGGCGTCGGGGTCGAGGGGGTCGCCGGCGAGGTAGTGCTCCATGAGGGTGTCGTCCTGGCCGGAGATGGCTTCGACGAGGCTGTCGTGGGCGGGGCCGGTGTCGGGGAGCGGGGTGGCGTCGCCGTACGTGTCGCCGGTGATCAGGTCGACGCTGCCGTCCGGGTGGCCGTCGTGGAGGACGGGGAGGAAGAGCGGGCGGAGGGTGTCGGGGCCGAGGTCGAAGGCGTCGTGGCAGGTGCTGAGGATGTCGTCGAAGGGGGTGCGCGCGAGGTCGAGTTTGGCGACGGCGATGGCGCGGGGGATGCCTTCGGCGACGCATTCGCGCCAGAGGGCGCGGGTGGGGGCGGTGACGGGGTCGGTGGCGGAGACGACGAAGACGGCGGCGTCGGCGGCGTGGAGGGCGGCGCGCAGGTCGGCGGTGAAGTCGGGGTGGCCGGGCGGGTCGATCAGGTTGATCTTGACGCCCTTCCATTCGAGGGGGAGGAGGGAGAGCTGGACGGAGCGCTGTTGCTGGTGCTCGATGTCCTCGTGGTCGGAGACGGTGGTGCCGTCGGTGACGCGGCCGGCGCGGCCGGTGGCGCCGGCGGCGAGGGCGAGGGATTCGGCGAGGGTGGTCTTGCCCACACCGGCGGGGCCGATGAGGGCGACGTTGCGCAGGTCCTGGGGGCGGGTGACGGCGGGTGCCTGGCCGGCTCGTGCCGTGCTGCGGTCGGGCATCGGGGTCTCCTCCCGTGGCGCCGAGGCTGTCTCTTGGCAGTCTTTGGCAGTCTAGGGTCGGGTGTCGCGGTGGCGCGTGCCGTACGGGTGGTCGGCGCGCCCGCCGGGCGGGTGGTCGGTGACCGTACGTGTGTGCGGGGTGGCCGGTGCGCGGAGCGGCGGTGCGTGCGACGGAGGGTGTCCCGGGCGTGGCTACGATGGGTGCGCCGGGCGGGCTGATCCGTTCGGCCGTCTGCCGCGCGTGCCGCGCCAGGCGGGTGCCTGGAGGATCGGAGCGGCTGGGAAGGCCATGCTCAACAAATACGCGCGTGCCTTCTTCACACGTGTTCTGACCCCGTTCGCCGCGTTCCTGATCCGGCTGGGCGTGAGCCCGGACGCCGTGACGCTGATCGGTACCGCCGGTTCGGTGGCCGGTGCGCTGGTGTTCTTCCCGCGTGGGGAGTTCTTCTGGGGCACCATCACGATCACGCTGTTCATCTTCTCGGACCTGGTGGACGGGAACATGGCCCGGCAGCTGGGTCGGAGCACCAAGTGGGGGGCGTTCCTGGACTCCACGCTGGACCGGGTCGCCGACGCGGCGATCTTCGGCGGTCTGGCCATGTGGTACGCCGGTCAGGGTGACAACAACCTGCTGTGCGCGGTGGCGATCTTCTGCCTGGCGAGCGGCCTGGTGGTGTCGTACACGAAGGCGCGGGCGGAGAGCCAGGGCCTGCCGTGCGACGTGTCGGGCCTGGTGGAGCGGGCGGAGCGGCTGGTGGCCAGCCTGGTGGCGGCCGGGGTCGCGGGCCTGCACAAGTTCGGGGTGCCGTACGTGGAGTGGCTGCTGCCGGTGGCGCTGTGGCTGGTGGCGGCGGGCAGCCTGGTGACGGTGTTCCAGCGCATGCTGACCGTGCGCCGCGAGGCGTTCGAGGCCGACCGTGCGGCGGCCGGGAGTTGACGGGGGGCGTCCTGCGGTGACGGACCGACTGGTGTACTGGGCGTACGCGCTGGGCTGGGGGGTGCTGAAGCACCTGCCGGAGTCGTGGGCGCGGGCGCTGTTCGACCGGCTGGCGGACTACGCGTGGCGCAAGCGCGGCAAGCGGGTGCTCCAGCTGGAGCGGAACCTGCTGCGGGTCCGTCCGGGCCTGGACGAGGCCGCGCTGCGGGAGCTGTCGCGGGCCGGGATGCGCTCGTACCTGCGCTACTGGATGGAGTCGTTCCGGCTGTCGGAGTGGAGCCGGGAGCGGGTGGCCCGGGACGTCCGGGTGGAGGGCTTCGAGCACCTGAAGGCGCCGCTGGAGGCCGGGCGGGGCGCGGTGATAGCGCTGCCGCACATGGGGAACTGGGACCTGGCGGGGACCTGGGTGGCGCAGCAGGGCCACCCGTTCACGACGGTGATGGAGCGGTTGAAGCCGGAGCGGCTGTTCGACCGGTTCGTGGCGTTCCGGGAGGCCCAGGGCATGGAGGTGCTGGGGCTGACCGGCGGGTCGGTGAACGTGATCGGCACGCTGGCGCGGCGGCTGCGCGAGGGGAAGCTGGTCTGCCTGGTGGGGGACCGGGACCTGTCGGAGGCGGGCATCGAGGTGTCGTTCTTCGGTGAGGCGACGCGGATGCCGGCCGGTCCGGCGGCGCTGTGCCAGCGGACCGGGGCGGCGCTGCTGCCGGTGACGCTCTGGTACGACGGGCCGGTGATGCGGGCGCGGATCCACCCCGAGCTGGTGGCGCCCGAGGAGGGCGACCGCAAGGAGCGGACCCGGGCGATGACGCAGGCGATGGCGCGGGTGTGGGAGCGGGGGATCGCCGAGCACCCGCAGGACTGGCACATGCTGCAGAAGTTCTGGCTGGCGGACCTGCCCGTCCGTGCGACGGTGGGGGAGCCGTCCGCGGCGCCCGTCGAGGCGGCTCCGGAGCCCGCGGCCGAGGCCTCCGGCGCCTGATCCGCCCCGCCCGTCCGACCGCCGTGACCGCCCGTGCGGCTGCCCGCAGGTCCGCCCGTACGTCCGCCCGAAGGAGCTTGAGGAACCCGTGAAGATCGGCATCGTCTGCCCGTACGACTGGGACGTCCCCGGCGGGGTGCAGTTCCACATCCGGGACCTGGCCGAGCACCTGATCGGCCTGGGCCACGAGGTGTCGGTGCTGGCGCCGGCCGAGGACGACGAGGCGCTGCCGCCGTACGTGGTCTCGGCCGGGCGGGCGGTGGCGGTGCCGTACAACGGGTCGGTGGCGCGGCTGAGCTTCGGGTTCCTGTCGGCGGCGCGGGTACGGCGGTGGCTGCACGACGGGCGGTTCGACATCCTGCACGTGCACGAGCCGGCCTCGCCGAGCCTGTCGATGCTGGCGGCGTGGTCGGCGAGCGGGCCGATGGTGGGGACGTTCCACACCTCGAACCCGCGCTCGCGGGCGATGATCGCGGCGTCGCCGATCCTGCAGCCGGGCCTGGAGAAGATGCGGGCCCGGATCGCGGTGTCGGAGTACGCGCGGCGGACGCTGGTGGAGCACCTGGGCGGGGACGCGGTGGTGATCCCGAACGGCGTCGACGTCGGCTTCTTCGCCGAGGCGGAGCCGGACGAGCGCTGGATGGGCCACGCGGCGAAGGGGGAGCCGGGCACGATCGGCTTCATCGGGCGGATCAACGAGCCGCGCAAGGGCCTGCCGACGCTGCTGGCGGCGCTGCCGCGGATCCTGGCCGAGCGGCCGGGGGTGCGGCTGCTGGTGGCGGGCAAGGGCGACGAGGCGGAGGCCGTCGCGGGCCTGGCGCCGGAGTTCCGGGGCCAGGTGGAGTTCCTGGGCATGGTGTCGGACCGGGAGAAGGCCCGGTTGCTGCGCAGCGTGGACCTGTACGTGGCGCCGAACACGGGCGGCGAGAGCTTCGGGATCATCCTGGTCGAGGCGATGTCGGCGGGTGCGCCGGTGCTGGCGAGCGACCTGGACGCGTTCAAGCAGGTGCTGGACGGCGGGGACGCGGGGGAGCTGTTCCCGGTGGAGGACGCGGACGCGCTGGCGCGGACGGCGCTGCGGCTGCTGGGGGATCCGGCGCGGCTGGAGCAGCTGCGCGAGGCGGCCTCGCGGCACGTGCGGCGGTTCGACTGGTCGACGGTCGGCGCGGACATCCTGGCGGTGTACGAGACGGTGACGGCCGGGGAGGCCGCGGTGGTCGAGGACGTGCGGGGCACCCGGCGGGGCCGGTTCGGGCTGGCCAGGGACTGACGTCCGGCGGCGGGTGGGGGTTAGGGTCGGCGACCGTAACCGCTCGATCCCGTACGACTCCTTGGGGGCAACCGATGCCGCAGATCTCCGTCGACTACTCGGCCGACCTGGCCGGGACCTTCGACCGCCGGGCGCTCGGCCTGGCGATCAACCGGCTCGCGGAGGAGACCATCGACGCGAAGCCGGAGGCCTGCAAGACGGTGTTCCACCAGCACGACGTGCTCGTGGTGGGAACGACCGGGACGCCGGCCGACGCGCAGGTGTTCGTCGAGTTCCAGATCTTCCCCGGCCGCACGCCGGAGGCGAAGGCGGCGCTGAGCGAGGGCGTGCTGGCGCTGCTGGCGGAGCACGTGAAGCCGGGCCCCGGGGTGCGGCTGTTCACCGCGGTGGACGTCGCGGACATCGACCGGGACAGCTACCGGAGCGCGACCGCTCAGGGGTGAGCAGGTGACACCCGGTAACGTAGCGGCCCGTGACTACCTGGATCTGGGCCGGCGTGGCCGTGGTGCTGTTCGGCATGTACCTGAGTTGGACGGCCGGCCGGCTGGACCGGCTGCACGCCCGGATCGACGCCGCGCGGGCGGCGCTGGACGCGCAGCTGGTCCGGCGGGCGTCGGTGGCGATGGAGCTGGCGACCTCCTCGCTGCTCGATCCGGCGGCCTCGCTGCTGCTGCTGGACGCGGCGCACGCGGCTCGGCAGGCGGACGACGAGCAGCGCGAGGTGGCGGAGAGCCAGCTGAGCCTGGCGCTGCGGGCGGTGTTCGAGGAGCCGGAGCAGGTGGCGGCGCTGGTGGCGGAGCCGGGCGGCGAGGAGGCGGTTCGTGATCTGACGGCCGCGGTGCGCCGCGTGCCGATGGCCCGCCGGTTCCACAACGACGCGGTGCGGGCGGCGCGGGCGGTGCGCGAGCACCGGCTGGTGCGGTACTTCCGGCTGGCGGGCAAGGCGCCGTTCCCGCTGGCGTTCGAGATGGATGACGCCCCGCCGCCCGCTCTCACGCCCGAGGGAGCGCCTGCTTAGGCTGTCCCCCGGATACGGCCCGTTTGTCGCATCCCATCGCCCTGGCTGGACTCGGTGGCACATGGAGGGGCCACTCGTCCGGCCTACCATAGGGCGATAGCACTGGTTCATCCTTGGAGTGAGGTCTCACGTGTCCACCACCCCCACCACCGCAGACCAGCCGCAGATCGGCACCGCCCGGGTCAAGCGCGGCATGGCCGAGCAGCTCAAGGGCGGTGTGATCATGGACGTGGTCAACGCCGAGCAGGCCAAGATCGCCGAGGACGCCGGTGCGGTGGCCGTCATGGCGCTGGAGCGGGTGCCGGCGGACATCCGCAAGGACGGCGGCGTGGCCCGCATGTCCGACCCCAACATGATCGAGGAGATCATCGAGGCGGTCTCCATCCCGGTGATGGCCAAGTCCCGCATCGGCCACTTCGTCGAGGCCCAGGTCCTGCAGTCGCTCGGCGTCGACTACATCGACGAGTCCGAGGTGCTGACCCCGGCCGACGAGGTCAACCACTCCGACAAGTGGGCCTTCACGACCCCCTTCGTCTGTGGCGCCACCAACCTGGGCGAGGCCCTGCGCCGCATCGCCGAGGGCGCGGCCATGATCCGCTCGAAGGGCGAGGCCGGCACCGGCAACGTCGTCGAGGCCGTCCGCCACCTGCGCCAGATCAAGAACGAGATCGCCAAGCTGCGCGGCTTCGACAACAACGAGCTGTACGCCGCCGCCAAGGAGCTGCGTGCCCCGTACGAGCTGGTCAAGGAGGTCGCCGAGCTCGGCAAGCTGCCGGTCGTGCTGTTCTCCGCCGGTGGCGTGGCCACCCCGGCCGACGCCGCGCTGATGCGCCAGCTGGGCGCCGAGGGCGTCTTCGTCGGCTCCGGCATCTTCAAGTCGGGTGACCCGGCGAAGCGTGCCGCCGCGATCGTGAAGGCCACCACCTTCTTCGACGACCCGAAGATCATCGCGGACGCCTCCCGCAACCTGGGTGAGGCCATGGTCGGCATCAACTGCGACACCCTGCCGGAGACCGAGCGCTACGCCAACCGCGGCTGGTAGTCACCCGCCCCCGCCGAGCCGGCCCGCCGTTGCGCCTCGGCGCGCGGCGGGCCGCGCCACGTACGTCCGTAGTAACGATCGATTGAGGTTGAAGACCGTGAGCACTCCAGTCATCGGCGTCCTCGCCCTGCAGGGCGACGTCCGCGAGCACCTGGTGGCGCTGGCCGAGGCCGACGCGCTCGCCCGTCCGGTGCGCCGCGCCGAGGAGCTGGCCGAGGTCGACGCGCTGGTGATCCCCGGCGGGGAGTCCACCACCATGTCCAAGCTGGCGCTGCTGTTCGACGTGATGCAGCCGCTGCGCGACCGCGTCGCCGCCGGGATGCCGGTGTACGGCACCTGCGCGGGCATGATCATGCTGGCCGACAAGATCCTGGACGGCCGGGACGACCAGGAGACGGTCGGCGGGATCGACATGACCGTGCGCCGCAACGCCTTCGGCCGCCAGAACGAGTCCTTCGAGTCCGGCATCGACTTCGCGGGCCTGGGCGACGACCCGGTGCACGGCGTGTTCATCCGCGCCCCCTGGGTCGAGGAGGTCGGCGCGGGCGTCCAGGTGCTGGCCGAGCTGCCCGCCGCGGACGGCCCGGACAGCCGGATCGTGGCCGTGCGCCAGGGAAACCTGCTGGCCACGTCCTTCCACCCGGAACTGACCGGCGACCACCGGGTGCACGCGTACTTCGTGCGGATGGTCGAGGAGCACCTCGCCGTGGCCGCGCACTGACCGTGTGCGCCTCACCGGTGGCGACACCGGTAAGATCTCATCTGTTCATTTCCCTTTGGCGACGTAAAGGAGCTGGCGATGTCCGGCCACTCTAAGTGGGCTACCACCAAGCACAAGAAGGCCGTGATCGACGCCAAGCGCGGCAAGCTCTTCGCCAAGATGATCAAGAACATCGAGGTGGCGGCGAAGACCGGCGGCCCCGACCCGGCGGGCAACCCGACCCTCTACGACGCCATCCAGAAGGCGAAGAAGAGCTCGGTCCCGATCGACAACATCAACCGCGCCGTCAAGCGCGGTGGCGGTCTGGAGGCCGGCGGCGCCGACTACCAGACCATCATGTACGAGGGCTACGGCCCGAACGGCGTCGCCGTCCTGATCGAGTGCCTCACCGACAACCGCAACCGCGCGGCCTCCGACGTGCGCGTCGCGATGACCCGCAACGGCGGCTCGATGGCCGACCCGGGCTCGGTGTCGTACCTGTTCACCCGCAAGGGCGTCGTGATCGTCCCCAAGGCTGACGGCGTGGACGAGGACAAGCTGTTCGAGGTCGTTCTCGACCAGGAGCCCGAGGAGATCAACGACCTCGGCGAGTCGTTCGAGATCGTCTCCGAGGCCTCCAAGATGGTCGCCGTCCGCACCGCGCTGGTGGACGCCGGCGTCGACTACGACTCGGCCGAGGCCAACTTCCTCCCGAGCATGCAGGTCGAGCTGGACGTCGACGGCGCCCGCAAGATCCTGAAGCTGATCGACGCGCTGGAGGACAGCGACGACGTGCAGAACGTCTTCGCCAACTTCGACATCTCCGACGAGGTCGGTGCGCAGCTCGACGCCGAGTAGCAGCGGCGACGAGTGAGCGTTCTCACTGCCCGGCCCGGTGGTCCCAGGACCGCCGGGCCGGTGTCGTCCGCTCGGGTTGTCGGACCCCGGCGGTAGCCTTCGCAGGTCCTTCGCTGCGAGCCGAAGGGAGCGTCGGTATCGGGTCGGAGCGCCCGGAGGCGAGTGGCGAGTCACCGAGAGACGGGCGGGGCGGCGTGGTACGGGTACTGGGCGTGGACCCGGGGCTGACCAGGTGCGGGGTCGGCGTGGTCGAGGGCGCGCCGGGCCGGCCGTTGCGGATGGCCGGGGTCGGCGTGGTGCGCACCCCCGCCGAGGCGGAGATCGGGCAGCGGCTGCTGCTGGTCGAGCAGGGCCTGGAGGCGTGGCTGGACGAGCACCGGCCGGACCTGGTCGCCGTCGAGCGGGTCTTCGCCCAGCACAACGTCCGGACGGTGATGGGCACCGCGCAGGCCAGCGCCGTCGCGATGCTGTGCGCCACCCGGCGGGGCATCCCCGTCACGCTGCACACCCCGAGCGAGGTCAAGGCGGCCGTCACCGGCTCCGGCCGGGCCGACAAGGCGCAGGTCACCGCGATGGTGCAGCGCCTGCTGCGGCTGGACGCCCCGCCCAAGCCCGCCGATGCCGCCGACGCGCTGGCGCTGGCCATCTGCCACATCTGGCGCGGCGGGACGACCAACCGGCTGCAGGCCGCCGTCCAGGCCGCCCGCGCCACCCCCGTGAAAGACCCCTCCCTTCTGAAAGGCAGGACCCGGTGATCGCCTTCGTCCAAGGGCCCGTCGCGGCCGTCTCCGCCGGTCTCGCGGTGATCGAGGTCGGCGGGGTCGGCATGGCCGTCCAGTGCACCCCGAACACCCTGGCCGGCCTGCGGCTCGGTGAGCCCGCCCGGCTGGCGACCTCGCTGGTCGTCCGGGAGGACTCGCTGACCCTGTTCGGCTTCGCGGACGACGACGAGCGGGCCGTGTTCGAGATCCTGCAGGCGGCGCCGGGTGTCGGCCCCAAGCTGGCGCAGGCGATCCTCGGCGTGCACAGCCCGGACGCGCTGCGCGCCGCGGTGGCGGGCGGCGACGAGAAGGCGCTGGTCGCCGTCCCCGGCATCGGCAAGGCGAAGGCGGCGAAGCTGCTGCTGGAGTACAAGGACAAGCTCGGCGCCCCGCTCGGCGCGGTGCCCGCGCAGAAGCCGATCGCGGCCGGCCCGGCGCCGTGGAGCGACCAGCTGCACTCCGCGCTGACCGGCCTCGGCTACGCTCCGCGCGAGGCGGACGAGGCGGTGGCCGCCGTCGCCCCGGAGGCGGAGGCCCAGCAGACGCCGGACGTCGGCGCCCTGCTGCGGCTCGCGCTGCGGGGCCTGAACCGCGCCCGCTGAAGCAGTTTGACGACCTGTCAGTTTGTCGACCATGGAGCCCGCAGAGATGAGTCCGTACGACTCCGACCCCGCCGACCGGCTGGTCACGGCCGCCGCCGATGGCGAGGACCAGGCGGTGGAGGCGGCGCTGCGCCCCAAGCTGCTGGACGAGTTCATCGGCCAGGAGCGGGTGCGCGAGCAGCTGTCCCTGGTGCTGCAGGCGGCCCGCAAGCGCGGCAGCGCGCCCGACCACGTACTGCTGAGCGGGCCGCCCGGGCTGGGCAAGACCACTCTGTCCATGATCATCGCCGCCGAGCTGGGCGCCCCGATCCGGATCACCTCCGGGCCGGCCATCCAGCACGCGGGCGACCTCGCGGCGATCCTCTCCTCGCTGACCGAGGGCGAGGTGCTCTTCCTCGACGAGATCCACCGGATGTCCCGGCCGGCCGAGGAGATGCTCTACATGGCGATGGAGGACTTCCGGGTCGACGTGATCGTCGGCAAGGGCCCGGGCGCCACCGCCATCCCGCTGGAGCTGCCGCCGTTCACCCTGGTCGGCGCCACCACCCGGGCCGGCCTGCTGCCGCCGCCGCTGCGCGACCGCTTCGGTTTCACCGGGCACATGGAGTTCTACGCCCCGGCCGAGCTGCAGCGGGTGGTGCACCGCTCGGCGGCGCTGCTGGACGTGGAGATAGACCCGGCCGGCGCGGCCGAGATCGCCGGGCGCTCGCGCGGCACGCCGCGCATCGCCAACCGGCTGCTGCGACGGGTCCGCGACTACGCCCAGGTGCGGCACGACGGCCAGGTCACCGCCGCGATCGCCGCCCAGGCGCTGGACGTCTACGAGGTGGACGCGCGGGGCCTGGACCGGCTGGACCGCGCGGTGCTGGACGCGCTGCTGCGGCTGTTCGGCGGCGGCCCGGTCGGTTTGTCGACACTGGCCGTCGCGGTGGGGGAGGAGTCGGAGACCGTCGAGGAGGTCGCCGAGCCGTTCCTGGTCCGCGAGGGCCTGCTGGCGCGGACCCCGCGCGGGCGGATCGCCACCGCCGCCGCCTGGCAGCACCTCGGCCTCACTCCACCGGTGCACAGCCCGCCGGTCCAGACCACCCGCGGCGCCGTGCCGCCGCAGCCGGAGCTGTTCCCGGCCGAGGAAGGCTGATCGCGCCTACGCCGAACGGGTGAGGAACGGGTGGCGGGTGCCCGCCGGTTCACACCCCGTGCCGGACCGGTCGCTCGCGCAGGAGCCGGGGGAGAAGTCCGGGGAAACGGTGCAGGCGGAGGCTCGCCACTTTCGGCGGCAGGATGCGATGCTTGGCGTTGTCCGATCAGTTCGGGGTCGCCTAGACTCCGCCGGACCGCCCCTCTCACCTGACGGGCCGACCAATACCACACAGGCCGCCGGCCGGCGGCCCGTAAAGGACCCTGGCTGCAGTGAACCTCATCATCCTCCTCCTCCCCGTTCTCCTGATCGTGTTCATGTTCCGGGCGCAGAAGAAGCGCCAGGCGCAGATGTCGCAGATGCAGACCGCGCTGGAGCCCGGAGCGGGAGTGCGCACCATCGGTGGCCTGTACGCCCAGGTGAAGGCGGTCAACGAGGAGACCGTCGAGCTGGAGATCGCGCCCGGCGTGGTCACCCACTTCACCAAGAGTGCGGTCGCCGCCGTCCTGGACCCCCAGGAGTACGACGCGATCATCAACGGCCGCCCCGCCGATGACGAGCTGCCCGAGCCGGAGGCCGAGGACGCCGTGCCGGTCGAGGACAAGCCGCTGTCGCTCAGCAAGGAGAGCGCGGAGAAGGGCGACGCCGAGGGCGGGGCTCCCGCGAGCAAGTAAGACGGTCGGGCACCCGCCCGGCCGCGCGGCGCAGTGTGCCGCGAGCCCACAGGACCTCAGGGCCGCGAAACCACCATGCCCCCCGTCCAGCCACGAGCCGGACGGGGGTCCGGTTGGCGACGTGGCATGGACAGGGAGAAACGAGCAAGGTGGCAACACCCAAGTCGCGCCCGCGCGACGGCTACCCAGGGCGGGCGCTGGCCCTCATCCTGGTCGTCACCGTCGGACTGGTCGCCCTCATGTTCGGGACGGGCAACACCAAGCCCAGGCTCGGAATCGACCTCGCCGGCGGCACCAGCATCACGCTGACCGCGAAGTCGACCGACCCCAAGGCGCTCAACAAGGCGAACATGGACATCGCCGTGGGCATCATGGAGCGCCGGGTCAACGGGATGGGTGTCTCCGAGGCGGAGGTCCAGACCCAGGGGTCGGACACGATCATCGTGAACATCCCCAAGGGCGGTGACAAGCAGAACGCGGCGGACCAGGTCGGTACCACCGCGAAGCTGTTCTTCCGCCCGGTCCTGGCCGTTGCTCCGAGCGGCGTCCCGGCCCCCGCGGCCACCGCCACCCCCTCGGCCGGCGCCTCCGGGACCCCGGCCGCCACCCCGTCCGCGGGTGCCACCCCCGCCGCGAGCACCGCGCCGGCCGCGACGCCGTCCGCGACCGCGAGCGCCACCAAGCAGGGCCGCCCGGCCAGCGAGGCGCTGGCCGCCGAGGGCACCACCCCGTCCGCCGCCGCCACCGGCGCGAGCGCTGCCCCGTCCGCCGCCGGCACGCCCGCCGCGGCCGCCAGCGGCGCCCCGAGCGCCGCCGCGACGCCGCCGGCCCAGCCGAACCCGGCCGACCCGAGCAGCCTGCTCACCCAGGGCACCGTCCCGCCGGAGCTCTCCGCCGCGTGGGCCGCGCTGGACTGCTCCAAGCCCGAGGTCCGCGCCGCGCAGACCGGCGCCGACGACAAGGCCGTCCTCGCCTGCTCCCAGAAGCCCGAGCAGGGCTTCTACCAGAAGCTGGCGCTCGGCCCGGCGGCCGTGAAGGGCGGGGACGTCTCCAAGGCGCAGGCGATCTTCGACAACCAGACCGGTGGCGGCTGGCAGGTCCAGCTGCAGTTCGACAACACCGGTACGGACGCCTTCAGCAGCATCACCACCAAGCTGGCCGCCCAGCCGCAGCCGTCCAACCAGTTCGCCATCGTGCTGGACAACCAGGTCGTCTCGCACCCGCGGGTCAACGGCCCGATCTCGGGCGGCAGCGCGGTCATCACCGGCCAGTTCAGCCAGGCCGAGGCGGACGACCTCTCCAACGTGCTCAGCTACGGCGCCCTGCCGCTGGAGTTCACCAAGAGCGACGTCACCACCGTCTCCCCGGCGCTGGGCAACGACCAGCTGAAGGCCGGCCTGGTCGCCGGTCTGATCGGCATGGTGCTGGTGGTCGCCTACTCGGTGATCTACTACCGCGGCCTCGGCCTGGTCTCGATCGCCGGTCTGATCGTCTCGGCGATCCTGACCTACTCGATCATGAGCCTGCTCGGCGGCGGGATCGGCTTCGCGCTGAACCTGCCGGCGGTCTGCGGCGCGATCGTCGCGATCGGTATCACCGCGGACTCCTTCATCGTGTACTTCGAGCGCATCCGCGACGAGGTCCGCGAGGGCGCCCCGCTGCGCCCGGCCGTCCAGCGTGCCTGGCCGCGCGCCCGGCGCACCATCCTGGTCTCGGACTTCGTGTCCTTCCTCTGTGCCGCCGTGCTGTACGTCGTCTCGGTCGGCAAGGTCCAGGGCTTCGCCTTCACGCTCGGCCTGACCACGGCGCTCGACGTCGTGGTGATCTTCCTCTTCACCAAGCCGATGATCACGCTGCTGGCCCGGCGCAAGTTCTTCGCCAACGGCCACCCGTGGTCCGGCCTGGACCCGAAGCGGCTCGGCGCCCGCCCGCCGCTGCGCAGCACCCGCCGTCGCCCCTCCTCCTCTGCCGCCGTGAAGGAGGCCTGACACCGTGTCGCGCTTCTCCAATCTGGGCCACCGGCTCTACCAGGGCGAGGTCAGCTTCGACTTCGTCGGGCGCCGCAAGCTCTGGTACTCCATCTCCGGCGTGATCGTGCTGGTCGCGGCGATCGGCCTGGCCATGGGCCTGCACCTGGGCATCGAGTTCAAGGGCGGCTCGGTCTACACCGTCAGCAAGCCGGGGCTGACCGTCTCGCAGGCGCAGGAGACGGCTGACAAGATCGTCTCCTCGCACCCGCTGGTGCAGTCGACCGACAACGGCAAGATCCGCATCCAGGTCAGCACCGACGAGGCGAAGAGCTCGGACCAGGTCCGCTCCGAGCTCTCGCAGAAGCTCAGCGTGCCGCTGGACACCGTCGAGGCCCAGGTGATCGGCCCCAGCTGGGGCAAGCAGATCTCCCAGAAGGCGCTCACCGGTCTGATCGTCTTCATGATCCTGGTGACGGTCTACCTGGCGATCGCCTTCGAGTGGCGGATGGCGGTGGCGGCCCTGGTCGCCCTGCTGCACGACCTGCTGATCACCATCGGCGTGTACGCCCTGGTGGGCTTCGAGGTCACCCCCGGTACGGTGATCGGCTTCCTGACGATCCTCGGGTACTCGCTCTACGACACGGTCGTCGTCTTCGACACCGTGAAGGAGAACACCAAGGGGCTCACCAAGCAGAACAAGCTCACCTACAGCGAGGCGGCCAACGCGGGCCTCAACCAGACCCTGGTCCGCTCGCTCAACACCACCGTGGTCGCGCTGCTGCCGGTCGCCGCGCTGCTGTTCATCGGCGGCGGCCTGCTGGGCGCCGGCACCCTGAACGACATCTCGCTCGCGCTGTTCATCGGCCTCGCGGCCGGTGCCTACTCCTCGATCTGCGTCGCCACCCCGCTGCTGGCGCAGCTCAAGGAGGAGCAGCCGGACATGAAGGAGCTGCGCAAGCGGGTCCTGCAGCACCGGGCGTCGGCGGCCGCCAAGGCCGAGGCCTCGGCCGCCGAGGGCGAGCAGGACGTGGAGGACGGCCAGCCGGCGGGTATGGTCGGTCAGCGCGGCCGGGCGGCCGGCACCGCGCGTGCCAAGGGCCGTCCGTCCACCAAGCGCTGAACCCGACCCCTTAAGGACTGAACACCGTGACCACCGCCGACACCGCACTGGCCGAGCTGCTGAACAGCCGGATCCGGGACGTCCCGGACTACCCGAAGCCGGGTGTGCTGTTCAAGGACATCGCACCGCTGCTCGCCGACGCCGAGGCCTTCGGCGCCCTCACCCGGGCGCTGGCGGACCGGGCGCGGGAGCTCGGGGCGACCAAGGTGGTGGGCCTGGAGGCGCGCGGCTTCGTGCTGGCGGCCCCGGCGGCCTTCGCGGCCGGGCTCGGCTTCGTGCCGATCCGCAAGCAGGGCAAGCTGCCCGGCGAGGTGTTCCGGCGTTCGTACGAGCTGGAGTACGGCTCGGCGACGCTGGAGGTGCAGTGCGACGCCTTCGCGCCCGGCGAGAAGGTGCTGGTGGTGGACGACGTGCTGGCCACCGGCGGCACCATCGGGGCCTCGCTCGACCTGGTCAAGCAGGCCGGCGCCGAGCTGGCGGGCGTCGTGGTGCTGATGGAGCTGGGCTTCCTGGAGGGCCGCGAGCGGCTGGCCGGGCACCTGGACGGCGCTCCGCTGGAGACGCTGGTCACGGTCTGAGGGACGCGCTCGAAGGACGGCGGTCGGATCATCCGACCGCCGTCCTTCCGTTTCCGGGCCCGGCCGGATGAACGGCGGGGCGCCCGGCTCGGTACCATGAAGATTCATCCCCTCCCGGCGCACCCGACCGCACGGGCCCCGGCGGGGGTCGGCCCCGGTGCCCCGAGGAGTGTCCTTGCCCGACGAGGTTGTGCCCACGGCCGCAGCGGCCGCCCCCGAAGACCGTCCCACGCCCTCGGGGGCCACCCCGGCACGCCCGGCGCCGACCTCCCCGCGCTCGCTCGGCCCCTCCGGCCGCGGCTCCACCGGTGGCATGCGCGCCCGGCTGGCCCGCCTCGGCGGCCAGCGCTCCAGCGTGCTCAACCCCGTTCTGGAGCCGCTGTTCCGCTCGATCCGGGCGAACGACCCCAAGGCCGACCCGGCGCTGCTGCGCGACATCGAGCGGGCCTACGCCGTCGCCGAGAAGTGGCACCGCGGGCAGAAGCGCAAGAGCGGCGACCCGTACATCACCCACCCGCTGGCCGTCGCGACGATCCTGGCCGAACTCGGCATGGACGCCCCGACCCTGATGGCCGGGCTGCTGCACGACACCGTCGAGGACACCGACTACGGCCTGGAGACCCTGCGCAAGGACTTCGGCGACTCGGTGGCCCTGCTGGTCGACGGCGTCACCAAGCTCGACCGGGTCAAGTTCGGTGAAGCCGCGCAGGCCGAGACCGTCCGCAAGATGGTCGTGGCGATGGCCAAGGACCCGCGCGTCCTGGTGATCAAGCTCGCCGACCGCCTGCACAACATGCGCACGATGCGCTACCTCAAGCGGGAGAAGCAGGAGAAGAAGGCCCGCGAGACGCTGGAGATCTACGCCCCGCTGGCGCACCGGCTGGGCATGAACACCATCAAGTGGGAGCTGGAGGACCTCGCCTTCGCGATCCTCTACCCCAAGATGTACGACGAGATCGTCCGGCTGGTCGCCGAGCGCGCCCCCAAGCGGGACGAGTACCTGGCGACCGTCATCGACCAGGTCCAGGCGGACCTGCGCGGCGCCCGGATCACCGCCTCCGTCACCGGCCGGCCGAAGCACTACTACTCGGTCTACCAGAAGATGATCGTCCGGGGCCGGGACTTCGCCGAGATCTACGACCTGGTGGGCATCCGGGTCCTGGTCGACACCGTCCGCGACTGCTACGCGGCGCTGGGCACCATCCACGCGCGGTGGAACCCGGTGCCGGGGCGGTTCAAGGACTACATCGCCATGCCCAAGTTCAACATGTACCAGTCGCTGCACACGACGGTGATCGGGCCCGGCGGCAAGCCCGTCGAGCTGCAGATCCGCACCTTCGACATGCACCGGCGGGCCGAGTACGGCATCGCCGCGCACTGGAAGTACAAGCAGCGCGCGGTGGCCGGCGCCTCCAAGGTCCGTACCGACACCCCGACCCAGACCCGCAAGGACGACAAGGCCGGCGCCGTCAACGAGATGGCCTGGCTGCGGCAGCTGCTGGACTGGCAGAAGGAGACCGCCGACCCGGGCGAGTTCCTGGAGTCGCTGCGCTTCGACCTGGCCAGCAACGAGGTCTTCGTCTTCACCCCCAAGGGCGACGTGATAGCCCTGCCGGCCGGCGCCACCCCGGTCGACTTCGCCTTCGCGGTGCACACCGAGGTCGGCTACCGGACCATAGGGGCCCGGGTGAACGGGCGGCTGGTGCCGCTGGAGTCGACCCTGGAGAACGGCGACACCGTCGAGGTGTTCACCTCCAAGGCGGAGAACGCCGGGCCGTCCCGGGACTGGCTGGGCTTCGTCAAGTCGCCGCGCGCCCGCAACAAGATCCGCGCCTGGTTCTCCAAGGAGCGCCGCGAGGAGGCGATCGAGCACGGCAAGGAGGCGATCGTCCGGGCGATGCGCAAGCAGGGCCTGCCGATCCAGCGGATCCTCACCGGGGACTCGCTGGTCACGCTGGCCCACGAGATGCGCTACCCCGACATCTCCTCGCTCTACGCCGCGATCGGCGAGGGGCACGTCGCCGCGCAGAACATCGTCCAGAAGCTCGTCCAGGCGCTCGGCGGCGAGGAGGGCGCGACCGAGGACCTGGCGGAGACCGCCACCCCGACGCACGACAACCGGCGGGCCGTCCGCCGCCGGGCCAAGGGCGACCCGGGCGTGATCGTCAAGGGCGTCGAGGACGTCTGGGTCAAGCTGTCCCGCTGCTGCACGCCGGTGCCGGGCGACCCGATCGTCGGCTTCGTCACCCGCGGCAACGGCGTCTCGGTGCACCGCGCGGACTGCGTCAACGTCGAGTCGCTGAGCCAGCAGCCGGAGCGGATCATCGAGGTCGAGTGGGCGGCCACCCAGTCCTCGGTCTTCCTGGTGGCCATCCAGGTCGAGGCGCTGGACCGCTCCCGGCTGCTCTCGGACGTCACCCGGGTGCTCTCCGACCAGCACGTCAACATCCTGTCGGCGGCGGTCCAGACCTCCCGGGACCGGGTGGCGATGAGCCGCTTCACCTTCGAGATGGGCGACCCGAAGCACCTGGGCCACGTGCTCAAGGCGGTGCGCGGCGTCGAGGGCGTGTACGACGTCTACCGGGTCACCTCGGCCCGCAAGTAGCGCACGGCACGAGGAAGGCCCCCGGGGAACTCCCCGGGGGCCTTCGTCGGTTCGGGCCTTCGCCGTTCGGACGGCGATGTCAGCCGCTGAACTCCTCCTGGCTCTTGTGCGCCTGCTCCAGCAGGGTCTGCACGCCGGCCAGCTCGGACTCCAGCTTGGTGACCTTGGAGGCATTGCCGGCCGCGCGGGCCTTGTCCAGGTCGGCCTGGATCTTGTCGGCCTTCGCCTGGAACAGGCCCACCATGCCGGCCGCGCGGGCCTTGGCCTCCGGGTTGGAGCGCTTCCACTCGGCGTCCTCGGCCTCGCGGACGGCCCGCTCGACCGCGTTCAGCCGGCCGTCCAGCTTCGGACGGATGTCGCGCGGCACGTGCCCGATCGCCTCCCAGCGCTCGTTGATCTCGCGCAGCGCGGCCTTGGCGGCCTTCAGGTCGGTGATCGGCAGGATCGCCTCGGCCTCGACGGCCAGCGCCTCCTTGAGCTTCTGGTTCTCCACCTGCTCGGCGTCCCGCTCGCTGAACACCGCGGAACGGGCCTGGAAGAAGACGTCCTGCGCGCCGCGGAACCGCGCCCACAGCTCGTCCTCGATGTCCCGCTGGGCCCGGCCGGCGGCCTTCCAGCGCGCCATCAGGTCGCGGTAGGAGGCCGCGGTGCTGCCCCACTCGGTGGACGAGGACAGCGCCTCGGCCTCGGCGACCAGCGCCTCCTTGGTCTGCCGGGCCTGCTCGCGGTCGGCGTCCAGGGCGGCGAAGTGCCCCTTGCGGTGCTTGGAGAAGACCGAGCGGGCGTGCGAGAAGCGGTGCCACAGCTCGTCGTCGCTCTTGCGGTCCAGCCGGGGCAGGCCCTTCCAGGTGTCCACCAGCGCGCGCAGCCGGTCCCCGGCCTCCCGCCACTGGGTGGACTCGGCGAGCTGCTCGGCCTCCGAGACCAGGGCCTCCTTGGCGGAGCGGGTCTCGTCCTGCGCCTTGGCGCGGGCCGCCTTGCGCTCCTCGCGCCGGCTCTCGATGTCGGCGGCGAGGGTGTCCAGCCGCTTGGCCAGCGCGTCCAGGTCGCCGACCGCGTGCCCCTCGGTGACCTGCGCGCGCAGGTGCTCCAGCGCGGTCTGGGCGTCCTTCGCGGCCAGGTCGGTGGTGCGCACCCGCTTCTCCAGCAGGCCGATCTCCACCTCGATGCCCTGGTACTTGCGCTCGAAGTAGGCCAGGGCCTCCTCGGGCGAGCCGGCCTGCCAGGAACCGACGACGCGTTCGCCGTCCGCCGTCCTGACGTAGACCGTGCCCTGCTCGTCGACACGGCCCCACGGGTCGCTGCTCATAGCGCGTCCTCCACATGACGTCGCGCCCGCGCCGGGGCGGCGCGCGTCCGTCGTCCACAGTTGATGTGCGGCGGACCGAAGAGTCCGCCGTCCCCGTCCGCCGTACTGTGCTGCCGAGGGTGGGTCGGCTGGGCGGGTCCGGGCACCCTACACAACGCCAACATAGGCGACCAGGCCCGGTGCTGTCCGCATCCGGGCCGGGCGATTTCGGGCCGGGGCCGGGCGGGGGCGGACTCGCCACCCGCCGCCGGTGGCCCCGGAGTTGGTCAACCCTTCGACACAGTAACCGAGTTGAAGGTGACATCGGCCATCGGGTGACCGTCCGGGGTGCCCTCCAGGGTGCCCGCGGCGGCGATCTTCTGCACCACGTCCAGGCCGCCGGTGATCTTGCCGAACGGGATGTAGCTCGGCGGCAGCTTGGTGTCCTTGTAGACCAGGAAGAACTGGCTCCCGTTGGTGTCCGGGCCGGAGTTGGCCATCGCCACGGTGCCCGCCGGGTACGTCGCGCCGGACAGGTTCTCGTCCTTGAACCTGTAGCCGGGGCCGCCGGTGCCGCCCGGGACGGTCGCACTGGCGGTCGGGTCGCCGCACTGCAGCACGAAGATGCCGTCGGTGGTGAGGCGGTGGCACTTCGTGTGGTCGAAGAACTGCTCGCCGGCCAGGAAGTTGAAGGAGTTCACGGTGTGCGGCGCCTTGGCCGCGTCCAGCGCGATCGTCACCTTGCCGCAGTTGGAGTCCATCGCCATGGTGTACGAGGCGGCCTGGTCGATGGACATGGCCGGCTCGGCCTTCCACTGCTTGCCGTTGGGGGCGCCCGGCGCCGGGTCGGTGCAGCCCTCGACCGGCTTGCGGGTGGGCATCGTCGGCTCGGTCGGCGCGGACTGCGGCGTGGCGTCGGCCGAGGCGGCCGCGGCGACGTCCTTCTTGTCGTTCTTGTCCGAGCTGAACGCGCCGGTGCCCACCAGCGCGCCACCGCCGGCCAGCACCACGACGGCGAGCGAGGCGCCCAGGATGGTGTTGCGGCGCCTGCGGGCGGCCACCGCGCTGGCGCGGCGCTCCATCTGGCGCTCGTACTTGTCGCGGGCGAGCTGCCGCCGCCGCTGTTCGCTGCTGACCACCGGCCGTGTCTCCTGAAGATGTGCGGAAGAAGTGGATGGATTCCGAACCGGATCATCGCATCCATCGGCGGCCAAGTGTAGGGACCGGGCCCGTAAGAACGCGGTGAACCTGTCAGGCGGGACCGGCCCGGCACCGCTATCTGGTTCGCAACCGGGCCCGCACCGCCGGTAGGCTGCCTTTACATCTTTGTAGCCACACCCCGTACGCGTCGCCGCACGTCGTAGCCGTCGCCGACCAGATCACCAGAGGACGCGCGTGTTCATCGCCGGATTCCCCGCAGGAGCCTGGGGCACCAACTGCTACCTGGTCGCCCCGGCGGCGGGCGAGGAGTGCGTCATCGTCGATCCGGGCCACCAGGCGGCCCGTGGGGTCGAGGAGCTCGTCCGCGAGCACCGGCTCAAGCCCGTCGCCGTGCTGCTCACGCACGGGCACATCGACCACGTGGCCTCGGTGGTCCCGGTCTGCGGCGCCCGCGGCGTCCCGGCCTGGATCCACCCCGAGGACCGGTACATGATGTCCGACCCCGAGAAGGCGCTCGGCCGCTCCCGGGGCACCCAGCTGATGGGCGAGCTCACCGTCGGCGAGCCGGACGACGTGCGCGAGCTGACCGACGGCTCCGTCCTGGAGCTGGCCGGCCTGAGCCTCACCGTGGACCACGCCCCGGGCCATACCGGGGGGTCGGTGACCTTCCGGACGCCCGGTGCCGAGGACCTCCCCCCGGTGCTGTTCTCGGGCGACCTGCTGTTCGCCGGCTCCATCGGGCGTACCGACCTCCCGGGCGGGGACAGCGACGCGATCATGCGGTCGCTGGCCCGGGTGTGCCTGCCCCTCGACGATTCCACCGTGGTCCTCTCCGGCCACGGCGGTCAGACCACCATCGGCCGCGAGCGCGCCGCCAACCCCTACCTCCGACAGGCAGCGGGGGCGGCCGGCGCCCCGGCTTTCCCGCGACGAGGAATGTGACGGATAGAGAAGTTGAGCACCTTCACCGCCCCCAAGGGCACCTACGACCTGCTGCCCCCCAGCTCCGCGACCTTCCTGGCGATCCGCGAGCGCATCGCCGCCCCCGCCCGGCGGGCCGGCTACGGCTACATCGAGACCCCGGTCTTCGAGGACGTGAAGCTGTTCTCCCGCGGTGTCGGCGAGTCCACCGACATCGTCACCAAGGAGATGTACAACCTCACCACCAAGGGCGGTGACGAGCTCGCGCTGCGCCCCGAGGGCACCGCCTCGGTGCTGCGCGCCGCGCTCCAGGCCAACCTGCACAAGCAGGGCAACCTGCCGGTCAAGCTCTGGTACTCCGGCTCGTACTACCGCTACGAGCGCGCCCAGAAGGGCCGCTACCGCCAGTTCTCCCAGGTCGGTGCCGAGGCGATCGGCGCCGAGGACCCGGCGCTGGACGCCGAGCTGATCATCCTGGCCGACGACGCCTTCCGCTCGCTCGGCCTCAGCGACTACTCGCTGCTGCTCAACAGCCTCGGCGACAAGCAGTGCCGCCCGGTCTACCGCGCCGCCCTGATCGAGTTCCTGGAGGGCCTCGACCTGGACGAGGAGACCCGCCGCCGGGCCGGGATCAACCCGCTGCGCGTCCTCGACGACAAGCGCAAGGACGTGCAGGACCAGCTGGTCGGCGCCCCGATGCTGCGCGACTTCCTGTGCGAGGACTGCAAGGCCTACGACGAGAAGGTGCGCGAGCTGCTCACCGCCAACGGCGTGGCCTTCGTCGACGACCCGAAGCTGGTCCGCGGCCTGGACTACTACACCCGCACCACCTTCGAGTTCGTGCACAACGGCCTCGGCGCCCAGTCCGCGATCGGCGGCGGCGGCCGCTACGACGGCCTGTCCGAGATGATCGGCGGCCCCGCGCTGCCGTCCGTCGGCTGGGCCCTCGGCGTGGACCGCACCTTCCTCGCGCTGGAGGCCGAGGGCGTCGCCCTCGACCTGCCGGCCGCCACCTCCGTCTACGCCGTCGCGCTCGGCGAGGAGGCCAAGAACACCCTGTTCGCCAAGGTGGTCGAGCTGCGCCGGGCCGGCGTCGCCACCGACCTCGCCTTCGGCGTCAAGAGCATCAAGAACGCCATGAAGTCCGCCGACCGGTCCGGCGCCCGCTTCGCCCTGATCGCCGGGGACCGGGACCTCGCCGAGGGCGTCGTCCAGCTCAAGGACATGAGCACCGGCGAGCAGACCCCCGTCGCCCTCGACGCACTCGTCACCACCCTGAAGGAGAAGCAGCTGTGATCCGCACGCACGACGCGGGCACGCTCCGCCCGGAGCACGCAGACACCACCGTCACCCTGGCCGGCTGGGTCGCCCGCCGCCGCGACCACGGCGGCGTCGCCTTCATCGACCTGCGCGACGCCTCCGGCACCGTGCAGATCGTGGTCCGCGACCTCGACTCGGTGCACGGCCTGCGCGCCGAGTACTGCGTCAAGGTCGTCGGCGACGTCCGGGTCCGCCCCGAGGGCAACGAGAACCCCGACATCCCGACCGGCGCCGTCGAGGTCGTCGTCAGCGAGATCGAGGTGCTCTCCGAGGCCGCCCCGCTGCCCTTCCCCGTCGCCGAGTACGAGCCGGGCACGGTCAACGAGGAGGTCCGGCTGCGCTACCGCTACCTGGACCTGCGCCGCGAGGGCCCGGCCAAGGGCCTGCGGCTGCGCTCCAAGGTCAACAACATCATCCGCCGGGTGATGGAGGAGAACGACTTCCTCGACATCGAGACGCCGTACCTCACCCGCTCCACCCCCGAGGGCGCCCGCGACTTCCTCGTCCCGGTCCGCCTGCAGCCCGGCCACTGGTACGCCCTGCCGCAGTCGCCCCAGCTGTTCAAGCAGCTGCTGATGGTGGCCGGCATGGAGCGCTACTACCAGATCGCCCGCTGCTTCCGCGACGAGGACTTCCGCGCCGACCGGCAGCCGGAGTTCACCCAGCTGGACATCGAGGCCTCGTTCGTCGACCAGGAGGACATCCTGGCCCTCGGCGAGAAGATCGTCGGCGCCATCTGGCGCGAGGTGCACGGCTACGAGATCCCGAACCCGCTGCCGCGGATGACCTACGCGGACGCCATGGGCCGCTACGGCTCCGACAAGCCGGACGTCCGCTTCGGCCAGGAACTCACCGACCTCACCGAGTACTTCAAGGGCACCGAGTTCCGCGTCTTCCAGGCCCCGTACGTCGGCGCCGTGGTCATGCCGGGCGGTGCCTCGCAGCCGCGCAAGCAGCTCGACGCCTGGCAGGACTGGGCCAAGGCGCGCGGCGCCAAGGGCCTCGCCTACGTGCTGATCGACGCCGAGACCGGCGAGCTGCGCGGCCCGGTCGCCAAGAACCTCTCCGAGGAGCACCTGGCCGGCCTCGCCGCCGCCGCGGGCGCCAAGAACGGCGACGCCGTCTTCTTCGCCGCCGGCAAGGAGCGCCCCTCGCAGGAGCTGCTGGGCGCCGCCCGCCTGGAGATCGGCAAGCGCTGCGAGCTGATCGACGAGTCGAAGTGGGCCTTCCTCTGGGTCGTCGACTTCCCGATGTTCGAGCCGATCGAGGACGACAAGGGCCAGTTCCAGGGCTGGCACGCGGTGCACCACCCGTTCACCGCCCCGACCGCGGAGTCGCTGGACACCTTCGACACCGACCCGGGCTCGGCCCTGTCCAACGCCTACGACCTGGTCCTCAACGGCTCGGAGCTGGGCGGCGGTTCGATCCGTATCCACCAGCGGGACGTCCAGAAGCGGGCGTTCGACGCGATCGGCCTCTCCGAGGAGGAGGCGGCCTCGCAGTTCGGCTTCCTGCTGGACGCCTTCAACTACGGCCCGCCGCCGCACGGTGGCGTCGCCTTCGGCCTGGACCGCATCGTCACCCTGCTCGGCGGGTACGACACCATCCGGGACGTCATCGCCTTCCCGAAGACGTCCACCGGCGGCGACCCGCTGACCGGCGCCCCGACCCCGATCACCCCGGCGCAGCGCCGCGAGGCCGGCGTGGACGCCCAGCCGAAGGTCCGCGAGGACGCCAAGCCCGAGGCGCAGCCGAAGAGCTGACGCCGCGTCATCGGCTAACCTTCAACGGCCCCGGACGGTCCACCCACCGTCCGGGGCCGGTCCACAACGATGTGCGACACAGGGAGGGTTGACCCATGCAGGTCACAACGAGAGTGGAAGACCCGGAGGATGCCCCGGCGACCAGACGGGTCCACATGGCCGCGTTCCCCGGCCCGGACGAGGCGGACCTGGTGGACGCGCTGCGCCGCGATCCCGCCTGGCTGCCCGGCCTTTCGATGGTGGCGGTGGACGGTGCCGGGCTGGTGATCGGCCACGCGCTGCTGACCCGGCTGCGGGTCGGCGACGCCGCGGCGAGCGGTGACGCGCTGGCGCTCGCGCCGGTCGCGGTCGCGCCCGAGTGGCAGCGCCGGGGCGTCGGCGAACTCGTCGTCCGGGCCGCGCTGGCGGCGGCCGAGGACGCGGGGGAGAAGCTGGTGGTCGTCCTCGGCGACCCGGAGTACTACGCGCGGTTCGGCTTCGCGCCGGCCGGGCGGCACGAGATCAGCGGCCCGTTCGAGGTGCCGGAGGCGTACTTCCAGGCGCTGCCGCTGGCGGCGTACGACGGCGGGCCGCGCGGGCTGTGCCGCTACCCGGAGCCGTTCGTCGGCGTGTAGTCCCCGCCCGGCGGAACACCGCGCCACCGCGCCCCCTCTCCCACCGGAGGCCCCACCCCGGCCTCCGGACCTCCGTTCCCGCCGCCCGCCCGGCCCCGCTGACCTCCAGGACCTGCGAACTCGGCCGCCGGCGCCTACGGTGAAGGATCATCAGCACAGGCGGACGGAGGACCCGGGGTGGGCGAGGAGCAGCGGCAGCGGTTGGCCAGGAAGCCGTACGAGCGGGAGCTGATGCGGCTGCAGCACGAGCTGGTGAAGCTCCAGGAGTGGGTACGGGTCGAGGGCGCCCGGCTGGTGGTGGTCTTCGAGGGCCGTGACGCGGCGGGCAAGGGCGGCGCGATCAAGCGGGTCACCGAGTACCTGAACCCCCGGATCGCCCGGGTCGCGGCGCTGCCGACGCCGACCGAGCGGCAGAAGTCCCAGTGGTACTTCCAGCGGTACGTCGAGCAGCTGCCGGCGGCCGGCGAGATCGTGCTGTTCGACCGCAGCTGGTACAACCGGGCGGGCGTCGAGCGGGTCATGGGCTTCTGTACCGACGAGGAGTACTGGCAGTTCCTGCACCAGTGCCCGACCTTCGAGCGGATGCTGATCGAAGCGGGCATCCTGCTGCGCAAGTACTGGTTCTCGGTGAGCGACACCGAGCAGCAGCGGCGCTTCCGGGAGCGGCTGGGGGACCCGATGAAGCGCTGGAAGCTCTCCCCGATGGACGTCGAGTCGATCAACCACTGGGAGGACTACTCCCGGGCCAAGGACGAGATGTTCAACCACACCGACATCCCGGACTCGCCCTGGCACGTGGTGGAGAGCGACGACAAGCGCCGGGCCCGGATCAACATGATCGCCCACCTGGTCTCCTCGGTGCCGTACCACGAGATCAGCCCGCCGAAGATCGAGCTGCCGCCGCGCCCGGCCTCGCGCGGCTACCAGCGGCCGCCCCGGGACCTCCAGAAGTACGTTCCGGACCACGCTGCCAGACTGGAGTAGACGGGGCCCTCCGGGCGCTGCTTCTCGACGAACGGCCCCGCGTGGCGCCCGGGCGTCCACAGGAGGCGCGCTCATGTTCGTTCGTACCATCTACGCCACCGGGAATCCGGACCGGATCGGGCAGGTCCTGGACGGGCTCAGCACCGAGGCGCCCGCACTGCTGAGCGGGCAGCCCGGGTACCGCGGCTACGGGCTGTTCGCGGACCGGACCCTCGGCAAGATCGCGATGGGTTCGTGGTGGGAGTCCGCCGAGGCCGAGCGCGCCAGCGACGAGGCGCTGGGCGAGCGCCGCCGGGAGCTGCTGGCGCCGCTGGCCGGCACGGTGACCACCGACGTCTGGGAGGCCGTGGCCACGGCCGCGCCCGGTGCGGCCGGACCGGGTGCCGGGTTCCGGCTGACCCGCACCGACATCGACCCGGCCGGGATCGACGAGGCCGCCGCGCGCTTCCGGGACCAGGTGCTGCCGGTGCTGGAGAAGTCGCCCGGGTTCGTGACCGGCGCGATGCTGGCCGACCGGGCGACCGGCCGGCTGTCGGTGGGCTCGATCTACGGGGACCAGGCGAGCTTCGCGGCCTCGCGCGGGCCGCAGGCCGACGCCCGGGCCCAGGCGGTGGCCGCACTGGGCGCCACCGTACGGTCGCTGGAGGAGTTCGACGTGGTGCTGCTGGACCGCCCCGAGCACCCCGCCGCGTAGTGTCCGCGGCCTCGCATAGGCTTCCGGTGTGGACGAACCGGACCTCTTCACCGCCGCCGCCGAGGAACGCCAGAGCAGGGAGCCCGGCCGGGCGCCGCTGGCCGTACGGATGCGCCCGCGCACGCTGGACGAGGTCGCCGGGCAGCGGCAGCTGCTGAAGCCCGGCTCGCCGCTGCGCCGGCTGGTCGCGAGTTCGCGCGGTCCGGCGGCCACCAGCTCGGTGATCCTCTGGGGGCCGCCCGGGACGGGCAAGACCACGCTCGCGCACGTGATCAGCCAGGCCGTGGAGGGCCGCTTCGTCGAGCTGTCCGCGATCACCGCCGGGGTCAAGGAGGTCCGGGCGGTGATCGACGGCGCCCGGCGGGCGGTCGGCATGTCGGGCCGGGAGACGGTGCTGTTCCTGGACGAGATCCACCGCTTCTCCAAGGCCCAGCAGGACTCGCTGCTGCCGGCCGTCGAGAACCGCTGGGTCACCCTGATCGCGGCGACCACCGAGAACCCGTACTTCTCGGTGATCTCGCCGCTGCTCTCCCGCTCGCTGCTGCTCACCCTGGAGTCGCTGACCGACGAGGACATCCGGGCGCTGCTGCGCCGCGCGGTGGCCGACGAGCGGGGCCTGGAGGGCGCGCTGGAGCTGACCGCGGAGGCCGAGGACCACCTGGTCCGGCTGGCCGGCGGGGACGCCCGGCGGGCGCTCACCACGCTGGAGGCGGCGGCCGGGGCGGCGCTGGAGAAGGGCGAGCCGAGCATCACGCTGGCCACCACCGAGACGGCCGTGAACCAGGCCGCGGTGCGCTACGACAAGGACGGCGACCAGCACTACGACGTGGCCAGCGCGCTGATCAAGTCGATCCGCGGCAGCGACGTCGACGCCACGCTGCACTACCTGGCCCGGATGATCGAGGCGGGGGAGGACCCGCGGTTCATCGCCCGCCGGCTGATGATCTCGGCCAGCGAGGACGTCGGCCTGGCGGACCCGACCGCGCTGCAGACGGCGGTGGCGGCGGCCCAGGCGGTGGCCCTGATCGGCTTCCCCGAGGCGCGGATCATCCTCTCCCAGGCGGCGATCGCGCTGGCCCTGGCGCCCAAGTCCAACTCGGCCTACCTGGCGATCGACGCGGCGCTGGCGGACGTCCGGCAGGGGCTGGCGGGCGCGGTGCCGCCGCACCTGCGGGACGCGCACTACGGCGGCGCGGGCAAGCTCGGCCACGGGCATGGCTACCAGTACCCGCACGACCTGCCGGAGGGCATCGCGACGCAGCAGTACGCGCCGGACGCGGTGCACGGCAAGGAGTACTACCGGCCGAACCGGCGCGGCGGCGAGGTGCGGTACGCGGACACGGTGGAGTGGACGCGCGGCCGGCTGCGCGGGGAGCGGCCCAGGGAGCGGAAGCCCGCGGAGAAGCCCGCGGAGAAGGGCGAGCAGAAGCCCGCGGAAAAGGGCGAGTGATCCACGGGTATACTCGGTCGGAGTGCCATGTCCCGGGACGGCGGCGGGGGAGACCCCACCGACCGGCCGCACCAGCGGGGCAGTGGCCGTAGACCTCCTCCGGGAGGTCCGCACCAGGAGCGTCGCGCACCGTTTCGGTGTCGCGGGTGGCCCGGCTTCGGGTCCTCGTGTGACAAGCACATTCGTGCCCGGCTCCGGAGAGCGGCTGATCCCATCGCGCAGGCGGCGGGGTTTTCTCCGGGTCGCGACGAGCGACCTCCGTCAACACCTGGTGGAAGCCGTATTCGTAAGCAAGGAAGGTTTGGTTCATGGCGAACCAGAAGCGTCCCAAGGTCAAGATCGCGCGTGCGCTCGGCGTGCCGCTGACCCCGAAGTCCGTCAAGTACTTCGAGGCCCGCCCGTACCCGCCCGGCCAGCACGGCCGTGGTCGCAAGCAGAACTCGGACTACAAGGTCCGTCTGACCGAGAAGCAGCGTCTTCGCGCCCAGTACGACCTGAGCGAGAAGCAGCTGGCCCGCGCGTTCGACCGCGCGAAGAAGGCCGAGGGCAAGACCGGTGAGGCGCTCGTCGCCGAGCTGGAGACCCGCCTCGACGCCCTGGTGCTGCGTTCGGGCATCGCCCGCACCATCTACCAGGCCCGTCAGATGGTCGTCCACGGCCACATCGAGGTCAACGGCGGCAAGGTCAACAAGCCGTCGTTCCAGATGAAGCCGGGCTTCGTGGTCACCGTCCGCGAGCGCAGCAAGGAGAAGGTCCCCTTCCAGGTCGCCCGTGAGGGTGGCTACGCGGGTGAGGGCCAGACCCCGAAGTACCTCGAGGTCAACCTGAAGGCCCTGGCCTTCCGCCTGGACCGTGCGCCGCAGCGCAAGGAGATCCCGGTGATCTGCGACGAGCAGCTGGTCGTCGAGTACTACTCGCGCTGACCCGCGAGCGGTTCCGCACGTCGCGGGCCCGAGAGCGAGCCCCCGCCACCTTCCGAGGTGGCGGGGGCTCGCCCCTTTTTCCGCTTTTCCGCCCGGTGGGCTACAGCTCCTCGCCGGCCATCGCGGCGGCCAGCCGCAGGTGCGGGCGGGCCTCGTCGGTGCGGCCCTGGCGCTCCAGGGTGCGGCCGAGCATCAGCCGGGCGTAGTCCTCGGCCGGGTCGGCCTCCAGGATCCGGTGCAACTCGGCCTCGGCGCGGCCGAGTTGGGCGGAGTGGTAGTAGCTGCGGGCGAGCAGCAGCCGGACGGAGAGGTTGGCCGGCTCTTCCGCCAGGACGCCTTCGAGCAGCCGGGCGGCGTCGCTGTACGCCTTGGAGTCGAAGTAGAACGCCGCGAGGCGGTACTCGTCGTGGACGGCCATGGTGTTCCTTCCGGGTAGTTCCTTGCCTCCTCAAGCAATCGGCAAGCTTCGGCTATTCCGGGCGGGTGCCTCAGGAGAGACACGCCCTAACTGTTGCGGACGGGCGCGGGCGCCGGTGCGGGCGGTACCGGGCAGGGGCCGGGCGCCGGCCCCGGGCTCTCCGGCGGGCCGCCGCCGTCGAGCGCCCGGGAGACCGCGGCGTCCAGGTCCAGCAGGGAGCCAGCCCGGTAGCAGTCGTCGAAGGCCTGCCGGGTGAGACCGGCCCGGGCCCGCTCGGCGCACTCCTGGTGGGTGCCGAAGAACGAGCGCGAGCCCAGGAAGGGCGTGCCGACCGCGCGCCAGATCCGGTGCGCGGCGCCCTGCAGCACCCGGGCCTCGCACAGGTCGGCCGGCTCTCCGGGGCCGGCCGGCTCGGTCTCCAGCAGTGCCAGCAGGTCGATCCCCAGCACGATGCCGAGCAGGTCGCGGAACTGGTGGTTCAGCCGGACGCACTCCCGGGCCAGGGCGCGGGCGGGCTGGATCGCGCCGTCCAGAAAGTGCGAGTACGCCGACGCGTACAGCACGTACGCGTACGCCCACTGCTCGCCGTGCTCCTCGCACACCTCGCGGGCCTGGCCGAACCAGAGCTCGCCGCTGTCGAGGTCGCCCTGGAACAGGTAGGCGAGGCCGAGTTCGATCATGGCCATCACGACGTTGCTGTTGAGCTCGCCGATCGTCCGGTAGTGCCAGAGGGCCTCCTCGAACAGCTCGGCGGCGCGCTCCGGTTCGTCGCTGATCAGCGCCGCGCAGCCCTGGCGGTGGACGGCGTAGGCGAGCGCCCGGTCGTCGCCGGTGTCCAGGGCCTGGCGGCGGCACTCCTCCAGGGCCGGGCGGGCGGCCGCGAGGTCGCCCTGGAGGGTGGCCATGTAGCCGGTCACCCACAGGGCCTTGGCCCGGGCCTCGGTGGGCTCGCGGTCCAGTGCCAGCGCGCGGTCCAGCCAGTGCCGGCCCTCGCCGAGGTGGCCGCAGCCGACCCAGTAGAACCAGAGGGTGCCGGCCAGCAGCAGGGCGATCTGCTCCTCGCCGGGCTCGGACAGGCAGAATTCCAGCGCGGCGCGCAGGTTGGTGTGGGCGAGCTGGGTGCGCTCGGCGGTCTCGGCCTGGCGGGGGCCGAACCACTCGACCTCGCCCCAGGTGGCGACGCCCAGGTACCAGTCCCGGTGGCGGCGCAGCAGCCGCTGCTCCTCGCCGGCCGCGCGCAGCCAGTGGCTGCCGTACTCGCGCAGGGTGTCCAGCAGCCGGAAGCGGACGCCGAAGGCGCTGTCCTCGCGCAGCAGGACGGATTTCGCGACGAGTTCGTCCAGCAGGTCGAGCACGTCCTCGGGTTCGAGGCCGTCGCCGGCGCAGACGTACTCGGCGGCCTCCAGGTCGAAACCGCCGGTGAAGACCGACAGGCGGGCCCAGAGTAAACGTTCCTGCACCGTGCAGAGCTCGTGACTCCAGCCGATCGTGGTGCGCAGCGTCTGGTGCCGGGGCAGTGCCGTCCGGGAGCCGCCGGTGAGCAGCCGGAACCGGTCGTCCAGCCGGGCGGTGATCTGCTCCACCGACAGCGCGCGCAGCCGCCCGGCGGCCAGCTCCACGGCCAGCGGGATGCCGTCCAGCCGGCGGCAGAGCAGGCCGACCGCCTCCGCGTTGGCCTCGGTCACCTCGAAGGACGGCAGCACCGCCCGGGCCCGGTCGGCGAACAGCCGCACCGCGTCCGGCAGCACGCCCGTCCACGGTCGCTGCCCGGGGAGGGTGTCGACCGGCATCGGCGCCAGGGTCAGCAGGTGCTCGCCCGAGGCCCGCAGCACCGAGCGGCTGGTGGCCAGCACCCGCAGGCCGGGCAGGGCCCGCAGCAGGGTGTCCGCCAGCTCGGCGCAGGCCTCCACCAGGTGCTCGCAGCCGTCCAGCACCAGCAGCAGGCGGCGGCCGGCCAGCCGCTCGGTCAGCACGTCCACCGGCGGGCGGGCGGTGCCGTCGGTCAGTCGCAGCGCCTCCAGGGCGGCGTGGCCGAGCAGCAGCGGGTCCTGCACCGGGGCCACGTCCACCAGCCAGGTGCCGTCCGGGAAGGCGCCGGCCGCCCGGGCCGCCGCGCGCAGCGCCAGCCGGCTCTTGCCCACCCCGCCGGGGCCGGTCACCGTCACCAGCCGGGCGGCGGCCAACAGGCCCGCCAGGTCGGCCAGTTCGCGCTGCCGCCCGACGAAGCCGGTCACCTCGGCCGGCAGCCGGCCGGGCTCCGGCTCGCGCGGCCGTGCCGCGGGCTGTGCTGTCCAGTCGCCGGCCAAGCCCTGCTCCCCGTCGTTCCTCGGCCCGGACCGCTGCGGTCCGGACGTGCGTCCGGGCCGCACGGCTGTCGGCCCGCCTGGCAGAACGAGGTGACCGGCCGGTAGGTTACGCGCGGGGATCGCACACCCGACCGGATCGGTGCGGGGCCCCGGGGCACGTCCGGATTCCGGGCCCGGGCGCGATAGGGTTCCCTCTGAATACGAGCAAGGCGAGGGAGCGCGCAAAGGTGTCCGTGGGAGAGCTGGCCGGATTGCTCGTCGCCGTGTTCTGGGCGGTCCTGGTCACCCTGCTCGCCGTCGTGCTGGTCCGCCTCTCCCGGGTGCTGAAGGAGGCCACCGTCCTGGTCTCCGCCGTCACCGAGCAGGCCGTGCCGCTGCTGTCCGAGGCGGGCGCCGCCGTGCGCAGCGCCAACCAGCAGCTGGAGCGGGTGGACGAGATCACCGCGAACGTGCAGGACGCCGCCGCCAACGCCAACGCGCTGTCCTCCACCGTGGCCGCCACCCTCGGCGGCCCGCTGGTGAAGGTCGCGGCGTTCAGCTACGGCGTCCGCAAGGCCGTCGCCAAGCAGCAGGGCGGCGGGCTGCCGAACGTGCCGCTGCAGAGCGGCGAGCGCGAGGAGCTGGCCCGGCTGATCCGGGCTGAGGTGCGCGCCGCCACGGCGCCCCGCGGCGGCCTGCTCTCCCGGGTCCGGCGAGCGGTGAGGGGCTGACGGCATGGCACGCATCTTCTGGATGGCGGTCGGCGCCGGCGCCACCGTCTGGGTCATGAAGAAGGCCAACGAGGCGGCCCAGCGGCTCACCCCCGAAAGCCTCTCCGGCACCGCCGCGCGCGGTGCGCTGCACCTGGGCGACGTCGCCAAGCAGTTCGCCCAGGACGTGCGGGCCGGCATGGCCGAGCGCGAGGAGCAGCTCAAGGACGACCTCGGGCTGCGCGGCAGCGCCGTGGTGGAGCCCCGGCGCACCCGCGGTTCCCGCCCGTCGCCCGCCACCACCCTTCTTGGGAAGCGCTCCGCGCTGCCCCCCTCGCGCGAGCCGCAGTACCGAGCTATCTCGGCGGCGCCCGGTCGCCCGGCCGCCGCCCTGCCCCCGTCCAGCAGTGCTCGAACCACCCCACAGACCATCGATGAAACGCCCCGCCGAGCCCTGCCGCGGGGCGGCACCAACCGGAAGGACCACTAATGGAGTCGGCTGAGATCCGCCGCCGCTGGCTGCGCTTCTTCGAGGAGCGCGGCCACACCGTCGTTCCGTCGGCGTCCCTGGTCGCCGACGACCCCACCCTGCTGCTCGTCAACGCCGGCATGGTGCCCTTCAAGCCCTACTTCCTGGGCGAGGTCAAGCCGCAGTTCTCGCGCGCGACCAGTGTCCAGAAGTGCGTGCGCACGCTGGACATCGAGGAGGTCGGGAAGACCACCCGGCACGGCTCCTTCTTCCAGATGTGCGGCAACTTCTCCTTCGGCGACTACTTCAAGGAAGGGGCCATCAAGTTCGCGTGGGAGCTGCTCACCACTCCCGTCGCGGACGGCGGCTACGGCCTGGAGAAGGAGAAGCTCTGGATCACCGTCTACAAGGACGACGACGAGGCCGAGCAGATCTGGCGTGACGTCATCGGCGTGCCCTCGGAGCGCATCCAGCGCCTGGGCATGAAGGACAACTTCTGGTCGATGGGCGTCCCCGGCCCGTGCGGCCCGTGCTCGGAGATCAACTACGACCGCGGCCCCGCCTACGGCGAGGAGGGCGGCCCGGCCGTCAACGGCGAGCGCTACCTGGAGATCTGGAACCTGGTCTTCATGCAGTACGAGCGCGGCCACGGTGACGGCAAGGACGGCTTCGAGATCCTCGGCGACCTGCCGAGCAAGAACATCGACACCGGCCTCGGCCTGGAGCGCCTCGCCGCGATCCTGCAGGACGTCGACAACCTCTTCGAGATCGACACCAGCCGGATGATCCTCGACCGCGCCGCCGAGCTCACCGGCCACCGCTACGGCGCCGACCACAAGTCGGACGTCTCGCTGCGCGTGGTCACCGACCACATCCGCACCGCGCTGATGCTGGTCGGCGACGGCGTCACCCCCGGCAACGAGGGCCGCGGCTACGTGCTGCGCCGCATCCTGCGCCGCGCCATCCGCAACATGCGCCTGCTGGGCGCCACCGAGCCGGTGGCCAAGGAGCTCATCGACATCGCCATCAAGGCGATGGCCCCGCAGTACCCGGAGCTGGAGAGCGACCGCAAGCGCATCGAGACGGTCGTCGTCGGCGAGGAGGCGGCCTTCCTGCAGACGCTGAAGGCCGGCACCAACCTGCTGGACGTCGCGGTCACCGAGACCAAGCAGGCCGGCGGCGTCGTCCTCTCCGGCGACCAGGCCTTCAAGCTGCACGACACCTACGGCTTCCCGATCGACCTCACCCTGGAGATGGCCGAGGAGCAGGGCCTGCAGGTGGACGAGGCCGGCTTCCGCCGCCTCATGCAGGAGCAGCGGGACCGCGCCAAGGCGGACGCCAAGGCGAAGAAGATGGGCCACGCCGACGTCGCCGCGTACCGCGAGGTCGCCGACAAGTCCGGCGCCAGCGTCTTCACCGGCTACACCCTGACCGAGGGCGAGGCCACCGTGGTCGGCCTGCTGGTGGACGGCGTTCCGGCGCCGGCCGCCTCGGAGGGCGACGAGGTCGAGATCATCCTCGACCGCACCCCGTTCTACGCCGAGGGCGGCGGCCAGCTCGCCGACCAGGGCCGGATCCGGCTGGAGTCCGGCGCGGTGGTGGAGATCCGCGACGTGCAGCAGCCCGTCCCGGGCGTGACGGTGCACTCGGGCGGCGTGCTGTTCGGCGAGGTCGTGCTCGGCGCCTCGGCGTACGCCACGATCGACATCGACCGCCGCCGGGCGATCGCCCGGGCCCACTCGGCCACCCACCTGACCCACCAGGCGCTGCGCGACGCGCTCGGCCCGACCGCCGCCCAGGCCGGTTCGGAGAACGCCCCGGGCCGCTTCCGCTTCGACTTCGGTTCGCCCGCGGCCGTCCCGGGCAGCGTGCTGGTCGACGTCGAGCAGAAGATCAACGACGTGCTGGGCCGCGAGCTGGAGGTCACCGCCGAGGTCATGACGATGGACCAGGCCCGCAAGGCCGGCGCCATCGCGATGTTCGGCGAGAAGTACGGCGACGAGGTGCGCGTCGTCACCATCGGCGACTTCTCCAAGGAGCTGTGCGGTGGCACGCACGTCGGCAACACCGCCCAGCTGGGCCTGGTGAAGCTGCTCGGCGAGTCCTCGATCGGCTCCGGCGTGCGCCGGGTGGAGGCGCTGGTCGGCGTCGACGCGTACAAGTTCCTGGCCCGTGAGCACACCGTGGTCGCCCAGCTGACCGACCTGGTCAAGGGCCGCCCGGAGGAGCTGCCGGAGAAGATCTCGGGCATGCTCGCCAAGCTCAAGGACGCCGAGAAGGAGATCGAGCGCTTCCGCGCCGAGAAGGTGCTGGCCGCCGCTGCGGGCCTGGCCGACTCGGCCGAGGACGTGCGCGGCATCGCCGTGGTCGCCGCCCAGGTCGCCGACGGCGTGGGCGCGGACGAGCTGCGCAAGCTGGTGCTGGACGTGCGCGGCCGCCTCGGCTCGCGCCCGGCCGTGGTCGCCGCGTTCACCGTGGCGAACGACCGCCCGCTGACCGTGATCGCCACCAACGAGGACGCCCGCGGCCGCGGCATCAAGGCCGGCGAGCTGGTCCGGACCGCCGCCAAGACCCTCGGCGGCGGCGGTGGCGGCAAGGACGACGTGGCCCAGGGCGGCGGCACCAACCCGGCGGCGGTCGGCGAGGCCATCGCCGCCGTGCGCGGCCTGGTCGCGGAGCGCGCCTCCTGATGTTCGAGCAGGAGCCGAAGCCGTTCCGCCGCGGGCGGCGGATCGCCGTCGACGTCGGTGACGCCCGGATCGGGGTCGCGTCCTGCGACCCCGACGGGGTGCTCGCCACGCCGGTGGAGACCGTGCCGGCCGGAGTGAAGTCGCAGGCCCGGATCGCCGCGATCGTCGAGGAGTACGACGCGATCGAGGTGATCGTCGGGCTGCCGCGCTCGCTCAGCGGCAAGGAGGGCCCGGCGGCGGAGAAGGTCCGCGCGTACTGCGCGCGGCTGGCGAACCGGCTCTACCCGGTGCCGGTGCGGCTGGTGGACGAGCGGATGACGACCGTCACCGCGACCCACGGGCTGCGCGCCTCCGGGGTCAAGGCGAAGAAGGGCCGCTCGGTGGTCGACCAGGCCGCCGCGGTGGTGATCCTGCAGACCGCCCTTGAGTCCGAACGGGTGAGCGGAAGGCCGCCCGGTGAGAGCGTCGAGGCGACCGGCTGACCGGCCTGGTCTAACGTCCCGTCGAGGGGTCCGTGCGGACGCGTCCGCACGGACCCCTTTTCGTTCGTGTCCGGTTCCTGCTCGTGTCGCTGCGGCCTTTCGGATCGGTTTCCGATCGGCGCTGATCGACATGGACGGATCCGGGCCGGTTCGAGATCGCCGAGGGGACGCGAGCCATGACCGACCAGGACTGCCACCCGGGACTCACCCCCGGCCACCTGGGTGCGCCGGTGTGGGAACCGGAGGGTCGGCCGCCGTCCGCGCCCCGTCCGCGCTCCGATGCGCCCGATCCGCACCGACGGCGTAACGGGCTGGCCTGCGGGCTCACCGCGCTCGCCCTGGTCGCGGTGATCGGCGGGGTCGGACTGACCGGCTACACCTGGTTCCAGGGGCAGCGCCGGCCGGCGGCCGCCGCCGACTTCGCCGGGCAGGGCAGCGGCAGCGTCCAGGTCTCGGTGCCGGAGGGCGCCGGCCTGTCCCAGATCGCCTCCGCGCTGGTCCGCAACGGGGTGGTGGCCAGCTCGCTCGCCTTCACCCGGGCCGCGAAGGGCAGCGCGGCGGCCGCCGGGCGGATCCAGCCGGGGACGTACACCCTCAAGCTGAAGATGTCGGCCGCGGCCGCGCTCGCCGTCCTGATCGACCCGGCCAACGCCAACGGCCTGACCATCCCCGAGGGCTGGCGCGGCTACCAGGTCTTCGCCGCGATCGACAAGAAGCTGAACCTCCCCGAGGGCACCACCCAGCGCACCGCGAAGGAGCAGAGCGCCGAACTGGGCCTGCCGGACTTCGCGGCCGGCAGCCCCGAGGGCTACCTGTTCCCCGCGACGTACAGCGTCACCGAGGGCACCACCGCGCTCGACCTGCTCAAGCAGATGGTCGAGCGGGCCGGCAAGGAGTTCAGCCGGGACGACGCCGACATCGTCGCGCAGACCCTCGGACAGAGCCTGTACGGGCTGGTCACGGTGGCCAGCATGGTCCAGGGCGAGGCCGACAACACCGAGGACATGGGCCGGGTGGCCCGGGTGATCTACAACCGGCTGGCCAAGGGCATGCCGTTGCAGCTGGACTCCACCATCAACTACGCGCTCGGCCGCTCGACGCTGAACACCACCGTCACCGAGACCAAGCTCGACTCCCCGTACAACACCTACCTGCACCCCGGGCTGCCGCCCACCCCGATCTCCAACCCCGGGCGGCAGGCGATCATGGCGGCGCTGGACCCGACGCCGGGGGACTGGCTGTACTTCGTCACCGTGAAGCCGGGCGACACCCGCTTCACCGACAGCTTCGAGGTGCAGCAGCGCAACGTCGCGGAGTTCAACGCCAACCGGGCGGCGACGCCCAGCGCTTCGCCGTCCGGGTCGGCCGCGGCGTCGGCGTCGGCCTCCGCCCCGGCTTCGGCGCCCGCGCCCGGCGCGGGGACGCCGTAGCGGACGGTGGCGGCGGGTGAGGTCGGGCACTGACGGCACGTCCGCCCTGCCGGGGGCCCGGCTGCGGTACGGTAACGTCTCCTCCCAGGCGTCGCGCTAGCACGCCGGTTCGAGAATCAGCCGGGACGGCGTCCCGGACGGCCGGTCCGATCCGTCGGTCGTCACTGTCGGTTAAGGGGATCAATGACCGATCTGGGTCGGGGCTACGGCCCCCAGGGCGAGCCGTGGCACCCCGGTGATCCCGGGTACGGCGGCCAGCAGCCGGTCCCCGGCCAGCAGGACGGCCAGTGGCAGCAGCAGTACCAGCAGCCGCAGCAGGGCTACCAGCAGCAGCCGATGGCGCAGCAGCAGGGGCAGTACCCGCAGCAGCAGGCGCCGCAGCAGGGGCAGTACCCGCAGCAGATGCAGCCGCAGGGCGGCCAGTACGGCCAGCAGCAGGGCTACCCGGGCGGGCAGCAGCAGGGGTACCCGCAGCACGACCAGAGCTTCGGCGGGCAGCAGGGCTTCCAGCAGCAGGCGCCGCAGCAGGGGCAGTACCCGCAGCAGCAGGTGCCCCAGCCGATGCCGCAGCAGGGCCAGTACCCGCAGCAGATGCAGCCGCAGGGCGGCGGCCAGTACGGGCAGCAGCAGATGCCGCAGCAGGCCCAGCAGCAGGCCCCGCAGGCCCAGCAGATGGGCCAGCAGGTCCGGCAGCCGGTGCCGGCGCAGCCCGAGCCGGTGTCCGGCCCCGGCCCGGACGGCATCGACTGGGAGGCCGAGGCCGCCGCGCTGGAGGCCGGGGCCGACCCGGTCGGCGGCGCGCACGAGGCCGAGGCCGAGGAGTGGGACGGCCACCCCGAGGAGCACCCGGACGGCCACCACGAGGACGGCGGGTACGTCGACGAGGAGGCCGAGCACGAGGGCGGCTTCCTCGGCGTGGAGGACGAGTCCCGCGACGCGAAGAAGAAGCGCAAGGAGAAGAGCAAGAAGTCGGGCCGCCGCAACGGCGGCGCCTGCCTGGTGGTCGCGCTGGTGCTGCTCGGTGCCGTGGGCGGCGCCGGCTGGTGGGGCTACGGCTTCTACCAGGACCACTTCGGCCCGCCGCCGGACTTCTCGGGCGAGGGCAGCGGCAGCGTCCAGGTCGAGGTGGAGAAGGGCGCGGTCGGCGGGCAGATCGGCCTGAAGCTGAAGAACGCCGGCGTGGTCAAGAGCGTCGACGCCTTCACCAAGGCCTGCGACGCCGACAAGAAGTGCCAGAACATCCAGCCCGGCTTCTACGCGCTGAAGAAGGAGATGTCGGCGGCCTCCGCCGTGCAGGCCCTGGTCGACCAGATGGGCGGCGCCGCGCTGGTGCTGCCCGAGGGGCTCAACTCCACCGAGATCTTCGCCAAGATCGACGACAAGCTGAAGCTGGCGAAGGGCACCACGGCGGGCGTCGCCAAGGCCCAGGCCGGCAGCCTCGGCCTGCCCGCGTACGCGAACGGCAACATCGAGGGCTTCCTCTGGCCGACGCGCTACAACGTCTCCGACGGCATGAAGCCCGAGGACCTGCTCAAGCAGATGGTCAAGAACGCCACCGAGAAGTACGCGAGCCTGGACGGCCAGGCCTCCCAGGTGGGCCTCAAGAACGGCTACGAGGTGCTCATCGAGGCGAGCATCCTGCAGCGCGAGGGCAACAACGTCGCGGACTTCGCCAAGATGGCCAAGACCATCCAGAACCGGCTGGCCAACGAGCCCGAGACCCACCACCGGCTCGGCATGGACACCACGCTGCAGTACTCGCTGGGCCGCAAGGAGCTCAACAAGAAGGACATGGACGACGCGTCCAACAAGTACAACACCTACCTCAACCCGGGCCTGCCGCCGACGCCGATCTCCAACCCCGGCGACGACGCGATCAACGCGGTGCTGCACCCGGCGGACGGCAAGTGGCTGTACTTCATCGCGATGTCCGCGAGCGAGACCCGGTTCGCCGAGACGTCCAAGGAGCACTACGCCAACGTCGAGGAGTACTGCAAGAACGCCGGGCAGGGCTTCGACAAGGAGCGCGGCCACTGCACCAGCAAGTAGCCCCGGCTCGAAGGACGTTCACGGAGAGGCAGCGTTGACCAGCAAGCACCGGGCGGCCGTCCTCGGCTCGCCGATCGCGCACTCGCTCTCGCCGGACCTGCACCGGGCCGCCTTCGCGGCGCTCGGGCTGGACGGCTGGCGCTACGACCGCTTCGAGGTCGACGAGGCCGGGCTGCCCGGCTTCCTCGCCGGGCTGGACGAGGCCGAGTGGGCGGGGCTGTCGCTGACCATGCCGCTCAAGCGGGCCGTCATCCCGCTGCTCGACGAGGTGAGTGCGACGGCCCGCTCGGTGGACGCCGTCAACACCGTGGTGTTCACCGCGGACGGACGGCGCACCGGGGACAACACCGACGTCCCCGGCCTGGTGAACGCGCTGCGCGAGCGCGGGATCACCGAGGTGCCCGAGGCGGCCGTGCTCGGCGCCGGGGCGACCGCCTCCTCGGCGCTGGCGGCGCTCGCCCAGATCTGCTCGGGCGAGGTCACCGTCTACGTCCGCAGCCCCGAACGGGCCAGGGAGATGGCCGAGTTGGGCGAGCGGCTGGGGGTCAGGACGCGCACCGCCGACTGGGCTCGCGGGGCCGAGGCGCTGGCCCGGCCGCTGACCGTCTCCACCACGCCGGTCGGCGCCACGGACGGCTTCGCCGAGTCGCTGCCGGCCGCGCCCGGCGCGCTGTTCGACGTGCTCTACCACCCGTGGCCGACCGCGCTGGCCGCCGCCTGCGCCGGGCGCGGGGCCATCGTGCTGGGCGGGCTGGACCTCCTGGTGCACCAGGCGGTGTTGCAGAGCGAGGCCTTCACCGGGTGCGCGCCGGGCCCGCTGGCCGCGATGCGCGCGGCGGGGGAGCGGGCGCTCGCCGGGCACTGACCCGCGGGGCACCGACCTGTCGCGCCCGTCCGAGGGGTGTCCACTTGCTGTCCGGCACGCGGACCGCGGCCCCGGTGCGCGGCCGCGGCATGAAAGGATTCGGACAGAAGGCACGCCCGGGCGGGCCCCGGCGGTGCCGTGGGCCGGTCCGCTGATGAAGGAGCTCCGTTGGGTACGTTGCGCTGGCTGACGGCGGGGGAGTCGCACGGCCCCGCACTCGTCGCGACGCTGGAGGGCCTGCCCGCCGGTGTACCGGTCACCACCACCGTGGTGGCCGACGCGCTGGCGCGCCGCCGGCTCGGTTACGGCCGCGGCGCGCGGATGAAGTTCGAGCAGGACGAGGTGACCTTCCTCGGCGGCGTCCGGCACGGCCTGACCATGGGCAGCCCGGTCGCGATCATGGTCGGCAACACCGAGTGGCCGAAGTGGGAGCAGGTCATGTCGGCCGACCCGGTCGACCCCGAGGTGCTGGCGGGCCTGGCCCGCAACGAGGCGCTCACCCGCCCCCGGCCCGGCCACGCCGACCTGGCCGGCATGCAGAAGTACTCGATCGAGGAGGCCCGGCCGATCCTGGAGCGCGCCAGCGCCCGGGAGACCGCCGCCCGCGTCGCGCTGGGCGCCGTCGCCCGCGCGTACCTGCGCGAGGTGGCCGGGATCGAGATCGTCAGCCACGTGGTCGAGCTGGCCGCCGCAAAGGCCCCGGCCGGCGTGCTGCCGCTGCCCTCGGACGAGGCCCGGCTGGACGCCGACCCGGTGCGCTGCCTGGACGCCGACGCCTCGAAGGCGATGGTCGCCGAGATCGACCAGGCCCACAAGGACGGCGACACCCTCGGCGGCGTGGTCGAGGTGCTGGCCTACGGCGTGCCGGTGGGCCTCGGCTCGCACGTGCACTGGGACCGCCGCCTGGACGCCCGGCTGGCCTCCGCGCTGATGGGCATCCAGGCGATCAAGGGCGTCGAGATCGGCGACGGCTTCGAGCTGGCCCGGGTGCCCGGCTCGAAGGCGCACGACGAGATCGTGCCGACCCCCGAGGGCGTCAAGCGCACCTCCGGCCGGGCCGGCGGCACCGAGGGCGGCCTGTCCACCGGTGAGGTGCTGCGGGTGCGCGCCGCGATGAAGCCGATCGCGACCGTGCCGCGGGCGCTGCAGACCCTGGACGTGCGGACCGGCGAGCCGGCCAAGGCGCACCACCAGCGGTCGGACGTCTGCGCCGTGCCGGCCGCCGGCATCGTCGCCGAGGCGATGGTCGCGCTGGTGCTGGCCGACGCCGTGAACGAGAAGTTCGGCGGCGACCACGTGTCCGAGACCCGTCGCAACGTGCAGGGCTACCTCGACCACCTGATCGTTCGATGAGCGAGCCCGTGGTGGTGCTGGTCGGTCCGCCCGGCAGTGGCAAGTCCACCGTCGGACGGGCGCTGGCCGAGCGCCTGGGTCTGGGCTTCCGGGACACCGACGCCGACATCGAGGCGGCGGCCGGCAAGCCGATCCCGGAGATCTTCATCGACGAGGGCGAGCCGCACTTCCGCGCGCTGGAGGTGGCCGCCGTCCGCGCGGCCGCGACCGGGCACGACGGTGTGCTGGCGCTCGGCGGCGGCGCGGTGATGGCCGAGGCCACCCGCGCGCTGCTGCGCGAGCTGCCGGTCGTGTTCCTGGAGGTCCCGCTGGCCGACGCCGTGAAGCGGGTCGGCCTGGACGCGCCGCGCCCGCTGCTGGCCGTCAACCCGCGGGCCCGCTGGCGCGAGCTGATGGAGGCCCGCCGGCCCCTCTACCTGGAGGTGGCCACCGCCGTCGTCGACACTGCCGGCCGCACGCCCGAGCAGGTCGCGGACGCCGTACTGGAAGCACTGGAGCTGAAGACCCCCCATGACTGACCCCATCGTCAGGATTCACGTCGGCGGCAGCGCCGGCCACGACCCGTACGACGTGCTGATCGGGCACCAACTGCTCGGCGAGCTGGCGCCGCTGATCGGCGGCCGGGCGAAGCGGGTCGCGATCATCCACCCGGAGGCGCTGGCCGCCACCGCCGACGCGATCCGCGAGGACCTGGCCGCCGAGGGCTACGAGGCGATCGGCCTGCAGGTGCCGAACGCCGAGGACGCCAAGAGCGCCGAGGTCGCCGCGTACTGCTGGTCGGTGCTCGGCCAGACCGGCTTCACCCGCAGCGACGTCGTCGTCGGCCTCGGCGGCGGTGCCACCACCGACCTGGCCGGCTTCGTCGCCGCCACCTGGCTGCGCGGGGTGCGCTGGATCTCGATGCCCACCACGCTGCTCGGCATGGTCGACGCGGCCGTGGGCGGCAAGACCGGCATCAACATCGCCGAGGGCAAGAACATGGTCGGCGCCTTCCACCCGCCGGTCGGCGTGCTGGCCGACCTCGGCACCCTGGAGACCGTGCCCCGGCACGACTACGTCTCCGGCCTCGCCGAGGTCATCAAGTGCGGCTTCATCGCCGACCCGGCGATCCTCGACCTGATCGAGGCGGACCCGGAGGGCGCGAAGTCGCCGGCCGGCCCGCACACCGTGGAGCTGATCCGCCGGGCCATCCAGGTCAAGGCCGACGTGGTCTCCGGGGACCTCAAGGAGTCCGGCCGCCGGGAGATCCTCAACTACGGCCACACCCTGGGCCACGCCATCGAGCGGGCCGAGCGGTACAAGTGGCGGCACGGCGCCGCGATCTCCATCGGCATGGTCTTCGCCGCCGAACTCGGCCGCCTGGCCGGCCGGTTGGACGACGAGACGGCCGACCGGCACCGCAGCATCCTGGCCTCGGTCGGGCTGCCGCTGAGCTACCGGGCGGACGCCTGGCCGAAGCTGCTGGACGCGATGAAGATCGACAAGAAGTCGCGCGGCGACCTGATCCGCTTCATCGTCCTGGACGGCCTCGGCAAGACCTCCGTGCTGGAGGGCCCCGACCCGTCGCTGCTGGTCGCGGCCTACGCCGAGGTCTCCTCGTGACCCGGGTGATGGTGCTCAACGGCCCCAACCTGGGCCGGCTGGGCAGCCGCGAGCCCGACGTCTACGGCGCCACCTCGTACGCCGGGCTGGTCGAGCGCTGCACGGCGCTGGGCAGGGAGTTCGGCTTCGAGGTCGAGGTCCACGAGACCAACTCCGAGCAGCAGATGGTGGAGTGGCTGCACGAGGCGGCGGACGGGAAGGTGCCTGTGGTGATCAACCCGGGCGCGTTCACGCACTACTCGTACGCGATGCGGGACGCCGCCGCGCAGCGCACCGCGCCGCTGATCGAGGTGCACATCTCCAACCCGTACGCCCGGGAGGCCTTCCGGCACACCTCGGTGATCGCCGCGGTGGCCTCCGGCACCATCGCCGGGTTCGGGATCGGCTCGTACGAGCTGGCGCTGCGCGCCCTGGCCGAGCAGCTGACGACGCGCTGAGTGCCCGGCGCGGGGCCCGGTGGCGGACTGTGCCCGCCGCCGGGCCGCCGTGTAGTGTCCCCGCTGAAAGGTGTCGGGAGGTGCCGTGACGCAGTACGCCGCAGGCGGGCAGGTCCCGCCGCGTCCCGCGGGTCCGCCGGTGCCGCCGGTGGGCGGTGCGGCCGGGCCCGTTCCGCCGTCGCCACCACCGCCGCCCCCGCCCGCGCCGGCGGTCGCTCCGTCAGCACCGGCGCCCGGGCCGGGAACCGGTGCCGGGCCGGCGCCGCGGCCGGTGCAGCCGCCCGTGCCGACTCCGGCGCCCGCACCGACTCCGGTAGCGCCGCCCGCGCCCGCTCCCGCGCCGACTCCGGTAGCGCCGCCCGCACCCGCTCCCGCGCCGGTGCCCGTCCACGCGACGGTGCAGCTGACGACCGTGCCCGTGCCGCCCGGCGGCACCGGGCACTTCGTGCTGCCCCCCGGCACGCCCGTCCAGCTGCCCGCCCACCCGCCGCGGCCGCACGCGCCCGCCGGGCCGATCGCGGTGCTGCTGATCGGGCCCGCCGGGGCCGGCAAGACCACCGTCGCCCGGTACTGGGCCGAGCGGCGGCCCACCCCGACCGCCCACGTCAGCCTGGACGACGTCCGCGAGTGGGTGCAGTCCGGCTTCGCCAACCCGCAGTCGGGCTGGAACAACGCCTCCGAGGCGCAGTACCGGCTGGCCCGGCGCACCTGCGGCTTCGCGTGCCGCAACTACCTGGCCAACGGCATCTCCTGCATCATCGACGACGCCGTCTTCCCGGACCGCCCGGCGATCGGCCTGGGCGGCTGGAAGCGGCACATCGGCCCGGGCATGCTCCCGGTCGTGCTGCTGCCGAGCCTGGACTCGGTGCTGCGCCGCAACTCCCGGCGCAGCGGCAACCGGCGGCTCGGCGACGAGGAGGTGGCGCGCATCCACGGGCGGATGGCGGGCTGGTACAACTCCGGGCTGCCGATCATCGACAACTCGTACCTGGACGTCGCCGGTACGGCCGCCGAGCTGGACCGGGTGATCCTGGCGCGGCTGATGGGGATGCCGGTCCGCTGAGCCGAGGGACGCGGGAGTGTCGGTGCCGGCTGGGATGATGGACCGGTCCAGTCGAACCGACCGTGGGGAGTCGCGCCCGTGCCGGAAGGCCACATCATCCACCGCCTCGCCGCCGAGAACCTGAAGGCCTTCGGCGGCCGCGCCGTCCGGGCCGCCAGCCCGCAGGGCCGCTTCGCCGACGAGGCGAAGGTGATCGACGGGCAGCTGCTGACGGGCGCGGAGGCCTTCGGCAAGCACCTGTTCCTCGGCTTCGAGGAGGGCGGCTGGGTGCACGTCCACCTCGGTCTGTACGGCGGCTTCACCTTCGGCAGCGGCCCGGCGCCCGAGCCGGTCGGCCTGGTCCGGCTGCGGCTGGAGAACGAGGACGGCTACGCGGACCTGCGCGGCCCCAACACCTGTGCGCTGGTCACCGACGCCCAGAAGGCCGCGGTGGCGGCCCGGCTCGGCCCCGACCCGCTGCGCGCCGACGCGGACCCGGAGGCCGCCTGGCGGCGGATATCGGGCAGCCGGACGACCGTCGCCGCGCTGCTGATGGACCAGAAGGTGCTGGCCGGGGTGGGCAACGTCTACCGGGCCGAGGTGCTGTTCCGGCACGGCATCGACCCGCACCGGGCCGGGCGGGACCTCACCCGGCGGGAGTGGGACGCGATCTGGGCGGACCTGGTCGCGCTGATGCGCGAGGGCGTCGGGGCCGGCCGGATCGACACCGTCCGCCCGGAGCACACCCCCGAGGCGATGGGCCGTCCGCCGCGGGTGGACGACCACGGCGGCGAGGTGTACGTCTACCGGCGAGCGGCGATGCCGTGCCTGGTCTGCGGCACGGAGGTGCGGACGGAGGAGCACGCGGCGCGGAACCTGTTCTGGTGCCCGTCCTGCCAGCGGGCCTGAGGGCGGGCCCGCCGGGCCGGGGTCAGCAGACCGCGGCGGAGGGCTCGTTGTGCTCACCGGCGGTGCACTCGTCCAGCAGGGGGCGCATGCTCTCGTCCACCAGCCGGTAGCGCACGATGCGCCCGTCCTTGTCCCCGGTGACCACGCCGGCCGTGCGGAGCAGCCGCAGCGCCTGGGAGACGGCGGTGTCGCGCATGCCCGTGGCGACGGCGAGGTCGGAGACGGCGAGCGCACCGGCCCGGTGGAGGGCGAGCAGCAGGGCGAGCCGCCCGGGGTCGGCGAGCAGGGAGAAGCGCTCGGCCCAGGACCGGACGTGCGTGGGATCGCCGATCGCGGCGATGGCCTCGCAGACCCGGTGCCCGTCGATGGTGCGGTGGCCCGCGCGGTCGGCCGGTACGAGATGCATACCGACATTCTGGCAGGGCGGCGCGTGCCGAAGCGGCGCCTCCCCCGGGGTGGGGGAGGCGCCGCTTCGCGTCGGGCGGCGCGGTTCAGCGCTCCTCGCGGAAGTCGACGTGTCGACCTGCCGCGGGGTCGTACTTGCGCAGGACCATCCGGTCGGGGTCGTTCCGGCGGTTCTTCCGGGTCACGTACGTGTAGCCGGTGCCGGCGGTGGAGCGGAGCTTGATCACGGGGCGCAGTTCGCTGCGGGCCATCGGGGCCTCCTGGGGTCGTGGGTGCGGGGTCGGCTCGAAACCCGTACACCGAAATGGAAGTCATTTTCATGTGGTGTAACGTGAGCCCGGTCCCGCCCATTCCCGGATCCCCGGGTACCCGGACGCCAGGGAGCACCCATGTCCGCACACTGCCAACTCACCGGCCGCGGCCCCGGATTCGGCAACGCGATCTCGCACTCGCACCGCCGCACCCCGCGCCGCTTCGACCTCAACATCCAGCGCAAGCGCTACTGGCTGCCCAGCGAGGGCCGGTACGTCCGGCTCGTGCTCAGTGCCAAGGGCATCCGCACCGTCGACGCGATCGGCATCGAGGCCGCCGTCGCCCGCGTCCGGGCGCGCGGGGGGAAGGTCTGATGGCCAAGCGGAGCAAGATCGCCGGGAACGAGCGGCGGCGCACCCTCGTCGCCCGGTACGCCGAGCGCCGCGCCGAACTCAAGCGCGTCCTCGCCCACCCTGGCACCGGAACCGCCGAACGCACCGCCGCCCGGGCCGAACCGGCCCGCCAGCCGCGTGACGCCAGCGCCACCCGGGTGCGCAACCGCGACGCCGTCGACGGCCGTCCGCGCGGCTACCTGCGCGCCTTCGGCCTCTCCCGGATCAACCTGCGCGCGCACGCCCACGCCGGTCACCTGCCCGGCGTGCGCAAGGCCAGCTGGTGAGCGCCGTGGACGCGGCGGGCCCGGCATCGGCCGTCAAGCTGCCCGTGGTCGTCGTCGGCGGCCTGCACGCCGACGAACGCCGGGCCGCCGTCCAGGAGTTGGCGGCCGCGGCGGTGGACGCGGTGATCCTGCGGCACGACCTGCGGGACGCCGCGCTCGGCCTCGTCCACCGCGAACTGCGCGACGACCGCGGCGCGTTCGACCAGGACGACGTGCCGCTGCCCAACGACTGCCCCTGCTGCGCCCTGCGCGAGGACCTGCTGCCCAGGCTGCTGGAGTTCGCCGTGGACGGCCGGTACGGGCTCGCGATCGTCGAACTCTGGGGCGGCAGCGACCCGCACCCCGCCGTCGAGGTGATCGCCGGGGCAGAGGCGGACGGGCGCCGCTCGGCCGACCTGCTGGAGATCGCGGGCGTCGTCACCGCCGTCGACCCGGACCGCGTGGTCGGTGAACTCTCCGTCCCCGACGAGCTGGTGGAGCACGGCGAGCACACCGCCCGGCAGGACCGGCGGACCCGGGCGGAGGCGCTCGCCCACCAGATCGAGTACGCCACCACCCTCGCCGTACCGCGCGCCGCGGCGCACACGCCGGGGCTCGCGCTGCTGCGGCAGCTCCACCCCACCGCCCGGGTCGTCCGGCTCGGCACCGGCACGCTCACCCGGGCCGCGCTCGGCGGCTTCGACGTCCCCGCCGCCCGCGACCGCGTCAACCCGGCGATCGCCCTGCTCCCCCAGGAGGGGGACGAGGGCGGCGTCACCACGCTGGTCTGGGAACGGCGCCGGCCCCTGCACCCGGAACGGCTGCACCGGGCGCTCGACCTGCTCGTCCCCGCCGCGCAGCGCAGCCGCGGCCGGTTCTGGCTCGCCAACCGGCCCGCGCTGCTGCTCGGGTGGGACGCGGCCGGGGCCAACCTCGCCGTCGAGGAGTGCGGACCCTGGCTCGGCTCGGTGCCCGACGACGTCTGGGACCTCTACCCGCCGGCCCGCCGGGCGGCCGCCGCCCTCGACTGGCACCCCGTGCACGGCGACCGGGTGCAGCAGCTCAGCTTCACCGCGGAGGGGCTGGACGTCGACGGCATCACCGAGCTGCTCGACTCCTGCCTGCTCACCGACACCGAACTCGCCGCCGGCGAACCGGGCTGGAAGGCCCTGCCGGACGGCTTCCAGGACCTGCTCGACCCCGTCCGCTGAAGGAGCCGCCCGGGAGAGGGCCCTCCTCCCGTACGCCCGCGGCACCGCCCGACAGGAGCCCCCGGGCAGTCCCCAAGCGCAGGACCTCCCGCGGCAACACCCGGCACCGCCGCGCCCGGTGGAAGGCGAAGGCCCTGAGGCCGTCCCCGTCACCCTGCACGGGCGCGAGCTGCTCGTCCCGCAGAACCTCGTCCCCGCCTACCGGCGCGGACTGCTGGGGGAGGAGGGGAGGTAGGGCCGCCGGGGGCCGGCGGGGTCGAGGGGGCGGCGCAGGTGTGCCGCCGCGGGCCGTTCGGCGGGCGGGGCGGGGCGGGGGTCCGTAGGCTCGACGCATGGTGGATGCGTACGCGGCGCGGCGGGAGCGGGTGCGGGAGCACTGCGGTGCGGCCGGGGCCGATGCGGCGCTGGTCACCCGGGCGGCGAACGTGCGGTACCTCACGGGCTGCGCGCCGTGCGGGGCGACGGTGCTGGTGACCCGCGAGGGGGTGTTGTTGGCACTGCCGGACGATCTGCCGCCGGACGACTCGGGGGAGCACCTGATCGCCGCCGACGTCGCCCAGCTGCCGGTGTCGGCCGGGGTGGACACCGCGCTGGCCGCCGCCGCGGCGGCCGTCCGGCTGGGGGTGACGGGCCTGGCGGTGGAGGAGCACGACCTGACCGTGAGCCGGCACCGGGCGGTGGCGGCGCTGGCCGAGGGGGCCCGGCTGACGGACCTCGGGCAGCTGGTCGAGCGGCTGCGGGTGGTCAAGGACGAGCACGAGATCGCCGACCTGCGGATCGCCGCCGAGATCGCCGACCAGGCGCTCGGCGAGCTGCTGGAGTCGATCCTGGTCGGCCGCACCGAGCGGCACCTGGCGATGGAGCTGGAGCGCCGGATGATCGACCACGGCGCGGACCGGGCGGCCTTCCCGGTGTCGGTCGGCACCGGCAGCCACTCCGGCCAGCCCGCCCACCAGCCGACCGACCGCCGGGTGGAGGAGGGCGACTTCCTCACCGTCGTGCTGGGCGCCCAGTACCGGGGCTACGGCGTCTCGACGGCCCGGACCTTCGTGATCGGCGCGGCCCCCGCGCCCTGGCAGGTCGAGCTGCACCGGCTGGTCTTCCGCGCGCAGCGGGCCGGCCGGGAGGCGCTGGAACCGGGCGTGGAGCTGTCCGTGCCCGACCGGGCCGCGCGGCAGGTGCTGGAGGCGGCCGGCCACACCGAGCCGTCCCCGCACCCGATCGGCCACGGCATCGGGCTGGAGATCCGGGAGGCGCCGCGCCTCGGCCCGGTGGACATGGGTAAACTGGACAGCCGCGTACCGGTCACCGTCGGTCCGGGAGTCCACCTCCCGGGCAAGGGCGGTGTCCGGATCGAGGACACGCTCGTCGTGCGCCCCCTCGATGAGGGCGGGCCCGAGCTGCTCACCATCACCACCAAGGAGCTCCTCGCCCTGTGACGGCGGCCCGTGCGGCCGCCGGCGGCAGGACGCAAGCCTTGGTTCCTTGACAGCTATATCCAGGAGTAAGTGCGCCCGTGGCTTCCACGAACGATCTCAAGAACGGCATGGTCCTCAAGCTGGAGGGCGGCAAGCTCTGGTCCGTCGTCGAGTTCCAGCACGTCAAGCCCGGCAAGGGCCCGGCCTTCGTGCGTACCAAGCTCAAGGAGGTCCTGACCGGCAAGGTCGTCGACAAGACCTTCAACGCGGGCACCAAGGTCGAGACCGCCAACGTCGACAAGCGCGGCATGCAGTTCTCGTACAAGGACGGCGAGAACTTCGTGTTCATGGACACGGAGACCTACGACCAGCTGACGGTCGAGCCGGCCGTCGTCGGCGACGCCGCCAAGTACCTGCTGGAGGGCTTTGAGGCCCTGGTCGCCACCAACGAGGGCGCCGTGCTCTACATCGAGCTCCCGGCCTCCGTCGAGCTGACCATCGCCCACACCGAGCCGGGCGTCCAGGGCGACCGCTCCACCGGTGGCACCAAGCCGGCCACCCTGGAGACCGGCGCCGAGATCGCCGTCCCGCTCTTCGTCGTCACCGGCGAGAAGATCAAGGTCGACACCCGCGACGGCAGCTACCTCGGCCGGGTGAAGTAAGTCCGTGTCGGCCGCACGTAGCAAGGCCCGCACCCGGGCCTTCCAGATCCTCTTCGAGGCCGACCACCGCGGGGTCGACCCGCAGCGGGTCCTCGCCGACTGGGTGGCCCGCGCCCGCGAGCCGAAGCCCGACGAGGGCACCCCGCAGGTCGCCGAGTACACGATGGAGCTCGTCGAGGGGTACGTCCAGCACGCTCGTCGCATCGACGAGCTGATCTCGCAGTACGCGGTGGGCTGGACCCTCGACCGGATGCCGATCGTGGACCGCAACGTCCTGCGGCTCGGTGCGTACGAGCTGATCTGGGAGGACGGCGTCCCGGACGCGGTCGTCCTGGACGAGGCCGTCGAGATCGCCAAGGAGTTCTCCACGGACGACTCCCCGGCCTTCGTCAACGGCCTGCTGGCCCGCTTCCTGGAGCTGAAGCCGAGCATCCGCCGGTAGTCCTCCGGAAGACGACGCACGAACGCACGGCCGCCGGACCGGAACCTCGTTCCGGGTCCGGCGGCCGTTCCGCGCTTCACCCGTGCGGCGTAAGGTGGTGCCCTACTCGCCGGTAACTTGACGCCGGTAACCCGTCGAAGGGCAGGCCACCCGCATGACCACCGTGACCCGCAGCGAGTTCGACCAGGGCATCGCCCTCACCAGACACGCCGAGGAGCCCGGCCGCTACGACGGCGAACTGGGTACCGGTTGGCAGATCGGCGGCGGCGTCAACGGCGGGCTGCTGCTCGCCGTGGCCGCGCACGCGCTCTCGCTGGAGCACGGGCAGCACGCGCCGCACCCGGACCCGATCTCGATCAGCGGCTACTACCTGTCCGCCTCCGCCCCCGGCCCGGCCACCGTCCGCACCGAGGTGCTGCGCACCGGCCGCGGCCTGTCCACCGGCACCGCCTCGCTCAGCCAGGACGGCGTCGAGCGGCTGCGCGTGGTGGCCAGCCACGGCGACCTCGCCACCGCGGACGGCGAGGTGCGCACCACGGCCACGCCGCCGCAGCTGCCGCCGCCGGACCAGTGCATCGGCATCGAGCACGCCCCCCGGCAGCTGGTCGAGCAGGCCGCCCTGCTGGAGCGCTTCGACCTGCGGCTCGACCCGGCCGCGGTCGGCTGGGCGCTCGGGCAGCCCTCCGGCCAGGGCCGGATCCAGGGCTGGTTCCGGCTCGCGGACGGCCGCCAGCCCGACCCGCTGATGCTCCTGCTGGTCGCCGACGCGCTGCCGCCGGTCACCTTCGACCTCGGCCTGCCCGGCTGGGCCCCGACCGTCGAGCTGACCGTCCACCTGCGTGCCAAGCCCGCCCCGGGCTGGCTGCGGGTCGTCCACGCCACCCGCAACCTGGCCGGCGGGTACTTCGAGGAGGACGCCGAGGTCTGGGACGAGACCGGCCGCCTCGTCGCGCAGTCCCGGCAGCTGGCCCGGGTGCCGCGTAGCCAGGGCTGATCCTCCATCGGACATTCCGACTTACGTTCGGTTACATTCCTGTGACACGCCGTACGTGTGCGGCGCGCGCGGGTGGGGAGGAAGACGGTCGGCGGGACGCCCGCCGTCGACCGTCACCCGCCGATGCCAGGAGCCACCGATGAGTAGCCACCAGGGCCGCGCCCGCCGTAACTCCGACTGCACCGCGGGCGGCCCGCGGCCCGTCGCGCGGGCGCCGCACCGGCGGCAGCGGGCCGAGGGCGGCGCCGAGCAGGCCTTCGTCATCGGGGTGCTCACCAACGCCGCGGACTTCGCCCGGGCCCGCGCCTGGGGCGTCACCGACGCGCCCGACTTCGACCGCTACCTGGCCGACGCCGCCGAGCTGCTGGCCGACGCGCTGGAGCGCTTCGACACCGTCCGGGCCCGGATGTTCCACCCGCAGGACTTCGCCGACTTCTGCCTGCTGCACGGCCTGGACCCGGCCGAGGCCACCGCCCGCGACCGCTACCTGGTCAACCCGCCGCTGCGCACCCAGCTGCTGCCCTACCAGGGCGAGGAGCTGGCGGGGGACTACCTGCCACGGCTGGTCCGGGCCCGCGAGAACGGGCTGACGCTCTGCCACGCCGACCTGCTGCTCGACGGCGCCCTGTACGGCGCGGTGCACGGCACGGCGGGCGAGGCCGACGAGGACCACGTCCGCTGGGTGCGGTCCGCCTACCAGCGCGGCGGCGAGGTGTTCCGCCGGATGCTGGTCGGCGCGGGCGCCGGGGTGTACGAGCTGCGGCTGCGGGTGGACGCGCCCGGCGGGCGGCTGACGGCGGCGGCGCGGGTGCTCCAGTGGGAGGACGGCGTGGTGCGGATCAACGACGAGGACCTGGAGCTGGTCTGCGCGGTGCTGTGCGCCGGCCTGGCGCTGGAGCTGCCGGGGGTGGCGGTGCTGCACGGCTCGCAGGGCTCGGCGGCGACCTGCGGGGAGTACCTCCCGGCGGCCTGGGCGTGGTCGAGCGCGGGGCCGGACTGGGGCCCGGCGGCCCGGCCGGTGCGGCTGGACGGCGTGGCCGCCCGGCCCGGCTACAGCCTGGGCACGGTCTGCTGACCCGGGGGGTGGCGGGGAACGCCGCGGCGCGGCCCCGGGTCTCTCGGGGCCGCGCCGTGCAACGCAGGGACGTTTCTGCGCCCCTGCTGAATGTCTCCGTGTGGAGTGCTGGGTGTCTCCGCTGGCGGGAGCCGGTGCGGTCGGCCTCAGCCGGCCTCCTCCTCGCGCACCGCCCGGCGCGCGTCGGGGTTCAGCACGCCCCAGGAGATGAGCTGCTCGGTGAGGATCGACGGCGACTGGTCGTAGATGACCGCCAGGGTGCGCAGGTCGTCCTGGCGGATCGACAGCACCTTGCCGTTGTAGTCGCCGCGCTGGCTCTGGATGGTCGCCGCGTAGCGCTGCAGCGGGCCGGCCTTCTCGGACGGAACCTGAGTCAGTCTTTCGAGGTCGAGGACCAGGCGCGGCGGCGGCTCGGCCGCGCCGCCGGGGGTGCCGCCGGGCAGCAGCTCCTGCACCGGGACGCCGTAGAACTCCGCCAGTTCGGCCAGCCGCTGCACGGTGACCGCACGGTCGCCGCGCTCGTACGAGCCGACGACGACTGCCTTCCAGCGCCCCTGGGACTTCTCCTCGACACCGTGCAGGGAGAGCCCCTGCTGAGTGCGGATCGCTCGGAGCTTGCCTCCGAGCTGCTTCGCGTAGTCGCTGGACATTGATCTCCCCGGACGAGATTGCTTCGCGTTCAGTAGTGGGTCACGGGCGATTGTCGACGCCGTTACCGGTGGGTTCGACGTCCATCTCGTAACTCACTGTGAGGTTACGTAGAGTAAGGTAGTTGCGTCAAGCCGAATGGGGCACCCGTGCGAATGGACCGCATCGTCGGCGCATCCGAGGCGTGAACCCGGTGAAGCGGAATGATGGAGGTCTGTTTGCCTCCGGGCTCGCTGATAGGATGACCCGAAGTCCACGCCCGGTAGGCGTGGCAACCACCAGGCATCCTTTAAGGCCCGTCCCGTGAGGCGGGGAAGGAGGTCCGCTTCGGCATGACCACACATCGAGAACCGACGCCGCGCCCGCCGCACCAGGTGCTGGACGGTACGGACATCGCCCGGGTCGTCACCCGGATAGCGCACGAGATCGTCGAGCGCGCCAAGGGCGCGGAGGACGTCGTGCTGCTCGGCATCCACACCAGGGGTGTCCACCTCGCCCGGCGGCTGCACGCCCGGCTGGCCCAGATCACCGGCCGCGAGATCCCGCTCGGCACCCTGGACATCACCATGTACCGGGACGACCTGCGGCTGAAGCCCGCCCGCGCCCTGGAGCACACCGAGATCCCGCCCGGCGGCATCGACGGCAAGCTCGTCATCCTCGTGGACGACGTGCTGTTCTCCGGCCGCACCATCCGGGCCGCGCTCGACGCGCTCAACGACATCGGCCGCCCGCGCGCCGTCCAGCTGGCCGTCCTCGTCGACCGGGGCCACCGCGAGCTGCCGATCCGCGCCGACTACGTGGGCAAGAACCTCCCCACCTCGCTGCGCGAGGCCGTGCAGGTGCGGCTGTCCGACTCCGACGGCGTGGACGCCGTCCTGGTCGGGGACCGCGACTTCGCCTCCCGCAGCTCGCAAGCCATGGCCGCCGAGCCGTCCGAACCGCACCTCCCGGAGTAAACCCGCGTGAAGCGCCACCTCGTCTCCACCGCAGATCTCACCCGTGACGACGCGCTGCTGATCCTGGACACCGCCGAGGAGCTGGCCCAGCTCTCCGGCCGGGCCGTCAAGAAGCTGCCCACGCTGCGCGGCCGCACCGTCGTCAACCTCTTCTTCGAGGACTCCACCCGCACCAAGACCTCCTTCGAGGTCGCCGAGAAGCGGCTGTCCGCCGACGTCATCAACTTCTCCGCCAAGGGCTCCTCGGTCTCCAAGGGCGAGAGCCTCAAGGACACCGCGCTGACCCTGCAGGCGATGGGCGCCGACGCCGTCGTCATCCGGCACCACGCCTCGGGCGCGCCGGCCCGGCTGGCGCAGTCCGACTGGCTGCACGGCAGCGTCATCAACGCCGGTGACGGCACCCACGAGCACCCCACCCAGGCGCTGCTCGACGCCTTCACCATGCGCCGCCACCTGAACGCGGGCTCGGGCAAGGACCTGGCCGGCCGCCGGGTGACCATCGTCGGCGACGTCCTGCACAGCCGGGTCGCCCGCTCCAACGTGCACCTGCTGACCACCCTCGGCGCCGAGGTCACCTTCGTCGCCCCGCCGACCCTGCTGCCGATCGGCATCCGGAACTGGCCCTGCGAGGTCAGCTACGACCTCGACGCCGTGCTGCCGAAGACCGACGCGCTGATGATGCTGCGGGTGCAGCGCGAGCGGATGAACGCCGCGTTCTTCCCGACCGAGCGCGAGTACAGCCGCCGCTACGGCATGAACGGCATCCGGATGGCCCAGCTGCCCGAGCACGCCATCGTGATGCACCCCGGCCCGATGGTCCGCGGCATGGAGATCACCGCCGAGGTCGCCGACTCGCCGCGCTGCACCGCGGTCGAGCAGGTCGCCAACGGCGTCTCCGTCCGGATGGCCGTCCTGTACCTGCTGCTCGGCGGCGCCGTTTTCACCGATGGACCCGCCGACACCCCCCGCACCGAATCCGTGGAGACCGCTCAGTGACCAGCTACCTGATCCGCAACGCCCAGATCCTCGGCGGCGCTCCGCAGGACCTCCACATCGCCGACGGCGTGTTCCGGGCGATCGGCACCGGCCTGGCGGTCGAGGCCGACATCGAGATCGACGCCACCGGCCTGGTCGCCCTCCCCGGCCTGGTCGACCTGCACACCCACCTGCGCGAGCCCGGCCGCGAGGACGCCGAGACCGTCCTCACCGGCACCCAGGCCGCCGCGATGGGCGGCTTCACCGCCGTGCACGCGATGGCCAACACCACCCCGGTGGCCGACACCGCCGGCGTCGTCGAGCAGGTCTGGCGGCTCGGCCAGGAGGCCGGCTACTGCGACGTGCAGCCGGTCGGCGCCGTCACCGTGGGCCTGGAGGGCAAGCAGCTCGCCGAGCTCGGCGCGATGCACGAGTCCGCCGCCGGCGTCCGGGTCTTCTCCGACGACGGCAAGTGCGTGGACGACGCGGTGCTGATGCGCCGCGCCCTGGAGTACGTCAAGGCCTTCGACGGCGTCGTCGCCCAGCACGCCCAGGAGCCGCGGCTCACCGAGGGCGCCCAGATGAACGAGGGCCAGGTCTCCGGCGAGCTCGGGCTCGGCGGCTGGCCGGCCGTCGCCGAGGAGTCGATCATCGCCCGCGACGTGCTGCTCGCCGCGCACGTCGGCTCCCGGCTGCACGTCTGCCACCTCTCCACCGCCGGTTCGGTCGAGATCGTCCGCTGGGCCAAGTCCAAGGGCTGGGACGTCACCGCCGAGGTCACCCCGCACCACCTGCTGCTCACCGACGAGCTGGTCCGCAGCTACGACCCGGTGTACAAGGTGAACCCGCCGCTGCGCACCGCCGAGGACGTCCAGGCCCTGCGCAAGGCGCTCGCCGACGGCACCATCGACGCCGTCGCCACCGACCACGCGCCGCACCCGGCCGAGGACAAGGACTGCGAGTGGGCCGTCGCGGCGATGGGCATGGTCGGCCTGGAGACCGCGCTGTCGGTCGTCCAGCAGACCATGGTCGAGACCGGCCTGCTGAACTGGGAGGGCGTCGCCGACCGGATGTCGCACCGCCCGGCCCGGATCGGCCGTCTCACCGGACACGGCCGCCCCATCTCGGTCGGTGAGCCGGCCAACCTGGTGCTGTTCGATCCCGCGTACCGTGGTGTCGTGAACCCGGACAGCTTCGCCACCCGCAGCCGCAACACCCCCTACAAGGGCCTCGACCTGCCCGGACGGGTGCACGCGACCTTCCTGCGCGGCCGCGCCACCGTGCTCGCCGGGGAACTGGCCGAGCAGGGCGGGCTGGCGTGACCGGCCCGCTCCACCCGCTCGACACGCTCGCCACGGAGCAGGCCAAGGTCACCAACTGGCCCGGCTACATCGGCTGGACCGTGGGACTGCTGATCATCATCGGCCTGGTCTACTGGCTGATGCGGCAGGGCTGGAACTGGCGCCGCACCCTGCAGTCCGGAATGCCCCCGCTGCCCGCCGTGCCGGCCGGCGCCGGGCGCACCATCCTGGAGACCAGCGGCCGGTACCACGGCACCACCACCGCCGGGAACTGGCTCGACCGGGTGGTCGCCCACGGGCTGGGCACCCGCAGCCGCGCCGACCTCACCCTCGGGGAGGACGGCCTGCTGGTCCGCCGCCCGGGTGACGTCGACCTCTGGATCCCGGCCGAGCACCTGACCGGTGCCCGGACGGACTCCGGGATCGCCGGCAAGGTCGTCCCGTCCGGACTGCTCGTCGTCAGCTGGGCGCACGAGGGGACCGCACTGGACTCCGGCTTCCGGGCCGACCACCCCCACGAGCACACCGCCTGGGTCGAGGCGATCGCTCAACTCGCAACACGTACGAAGACGAAGACGGAAGAGGCCGCGCAATGACCGCACCTGCCCCCACCACGCAGCGCCAACGGCGGGAACGAGTGCCCGCCGTGCTCGTCCTGGAGGACGGCCGGACCTTCCGCGGCCAGGCCTACGGCGCGACCGGCGAGACCTTCGGCGAGGCGGTCTTCAACACCGGCATGTCCGGCTACCAGGAGACCCTGACCGACCCGTCGTACCAGCGCCAGGTGGTCGTGATGACCGCCCCGCAGATCGGCAACACCGGCTGGAACGACGAGGACGACGAGTCCAAGCAGATCTGGGTCGCCGGCTACGTCGTGCGCGACCCCGCCCGGGTCGCCTCCAACTGGCGCTCCCGCCGCCCGCTCGACGAGGAGCTGGACCGCCAGGGCGTCGTCGGCATCAGCGGGATCGACACCCGCGCGCTGACCCGCCACCTGCGCGAGCGCGGCGCGATGCGCTGCGGCATCTTCTCCGGCGAGGCGCTGGCCGAGCCGGCCGAGCTGCTCGCCCGGGTGCAGCAGTCGCCCGAGATGAAGGGCGCCGACCTGTGCGCCGAGGTGGCCACCACCGAGCCGTACGTCGTCCCGGCCATCGGTGAGAAGAAGTTCACCGTCGCCGCGCTGGACCTCGGCATCAAGGCGATGACCCCGCAGCGGATGGCCGAGCGCGGCATCGAGGTGCACGTGCTGCCGGCCAACTCCACCCTGGAGGACGTCTACGCCGTCAACCCGGACGGCGTGTTCTTCTCCAACGGCCCGGGCGACCCGGCCACCGCCGACCACCAGGTCGCCGTGGCGCAGGGCGTGCTGGAGCGGAAGACCCCGTTCTTCGGGATCTGCTTCGGCAACCAGATCCTCGGCCGGGCGCTGGGCTTCGGCACCTACAAGCTCAAGTACGGCCACCGCGGCATCAACCAGCCGGTGCAGGACCGCACCACCGGCAAGGTCGAGGTGACCGCCCACAACCACGGCTTCGCCGTGAACGCCCCGCTGGACAAGGTCAGCGACACCCCCTACGGGCGCGTGGAGGTCTCCCACGTCTGCCTCAACGACGACGTGGTCGAGGGCCTGCAGGCGCTCGACGTCCCCGCGTTCAGCGTGCAGTACCACCCCGAAGCGGCCGCCGGCCCGCACGACGCCGCCTACCTGTTCGACCGCTTCGTGAAGCTCATGGAGGGCCAGCGTGCCTAAGCGCACTGACATCAAGTCCGTCCTGGTGATCGGCTCCGGGCCGATCGTGATCGGCCAGGCCGCCGAGTTCGACTACTCGGGTACGCAGGCCTGCCGCGTCCTCAAGGCCGAGGGCCTGCGCGTCATCCTGGTCAACTCCAACCCGGCCACGATCATGACCGACCCGGAGATCGCCGACGCCACCTACGTCGAGCCGATCACCCCGGAGTTCGTCGAGAAGATCATCGCCAAGGAGCGCCCCGACGCGCTGCTGCCGACCCTCGGCGGGCAGACCGCGCTGAACACCGCGATCTCCCTGCACGCCGCCGGCACCCTGGACAAGTACGGCGTCGAGCTGATCGGCGCCGACGTCGTGGCGATCAACAAGGGCGAGGACCGCGACCTGTTCAAGGGCGTCGTCGAGGCCGTCAACGCCAAGATCGGCCACGGCGAGTCCGCCCGCTCGGTCATCTGCCACACCATGGACGAGGTGCTGGCCGGCGTCGACACGCTCGGCGGCTACCCGGTCGTCGTGCGCCCCTCCTTCACCATGGGCGGCGCCGGCTCCGGCTTCGCCCACAACGAGGAGGACCTGCGCCGCATCGCCGGCCAGGGCCTGGCCCTCTCGCCGACCACCGAGGTGCTCCTGGAGGAGTCCATCCTCGGCTGGAAGGAGTACGAGCTGGAGCTGATGCGCGACAAGAACGACAACGTCGTGGTCGTCTGCTCCATCGAGAACTTCGACCCGATGGGCGTGCACACCGGTGACTCGATCACCGTCGCCCCGGCGATGACCCTCACCGACCGCGAGTACCAGATCCTGCGCGACATCGGCATCGCCGTCATCCGCGAGGTCGGCGTCGACACCGGCGGCTGCAACATCCAGTTCGCCGTCAACCCGGAGGACGGCCGGGTCATCGTCATCGAGATGAACCCGCGCGTCTCCCGCTCCTCGGCGCTGGCCTCCAAGGCCACCGGCTTCCCGATCGCCAAGATCGCCGCCAAGCTGGCCGTGGGCTACACGCTGGACGAGATCCCGAACGACATCACCGAGCAGACCCCGGCCTCCTTCGAGCCGACCCTCGACTACGTGGTCGTCAAGGTCCCGCGGTTCGCGTTCGAGAAGTTCCCGAGCGCCGACGCCACCCTGACCACCACCATGAAGTCGGTCGGCGAGGCCATGGCCATGGGCCGCAACTTCCCCGAGGCGCTGCAGAAGGCGCTGCGCTCGCTGGAGAAGAAGGGCTCGCAGTTCTCCTGGACCGGCCCGACCGGCGACAAGGCCGAGCTGCTGGTCAAGGCGGTCGTGCCGACCGACGGCCGGATCAACACCGTCATGGACGCGATCCGGGCCGGCGCCACCCCGGAGGAGGTGTTCGAGGCCACCAAGATCGACCCGTGGTTCGTCGACCAGCTCTTCCTGCTCGACGAGATCGCCGTCGAGCTCGCCGACGCCGCCGAGCTGACCCCCGAGCTGCTGCGCCACGCCAAGCGGCACGGCTTCTCCGACCAGCAGATCGGCGAGATCCGCGGCCTCAAGCCGGACGTGGTCCGCGAGGTGCGGCACGCGCTCGGCATCCGCCCGGTGTTCAAGACCGTCGACACCTGCGCCGCCGAGTTCGCCGCCAAGACCCCGTACTTCTACTCGTCCTACGACGAGGAGAACGAGGTCGCGCCGCGCACCAAGCCCGCGGTGATCATCCTCGGGTCCGGCCCGAACCGCATCGGCCAGGGCATCGAGTTCGACTACTCCTGCGTGCACGCCTCCTTCGCGCTGGCCGACGCCGGGTACGAGACCGTGATGGTCAACTGCAACCCGGAGACCGTCTCCACCGACTACGACACCTCCGACCGGCTCTACTTCGAGCCGCTCACCCTGGAGGACGTGCTGGAGATCGTCCACGCCGAGCAGCAGGCCGGCCCGCTGGCGGGCGTCATCGTCCAGCTCGGCGGCCAGACCCCGCTGGGCCTCGCCCAGGCGCTCAAGGACAACGGCGTGCCGATCGTCGGCACCCAGCCCGAGGCGATCGACCTGGCCGAGGAACGCGGCGCCTTCGGCCGCGTGCTGCGCGACGCGGGCCTGCCCGCCCCCAAGCACGGCACCGCCTTCTCCTTCGAGGAGGCCAAGGCGATCGCCGACGAGATCGGCTACCCCGTGCTGGCCCGCCCGTCCTACGTGCTCGGCGGCCGCGGCATGGAGATCGTCTACGACGAGGCCTCGCTCGCCTCCTACCTGGAGCGGCACGCCGGCCTGATCTCCGAGCACCCGGTGCTCATCGACCGCTTCCTCGACGACGCGGTGGAGATCGACGTCGACGCCCTCTACGACGGCACCGAGCTGTACCTCGGCGGCGTCATGGAGCACATCGAGGAGGCCGGCATCCACTCCGGCGACTCCGCCTGCGCGCTGCCCCCGATCACCCTCGGCGGCCACGACATCAAGCGCCTGCGCACCTCCACCGAGGCGATCGCGCGCGGCGTCGGCGTCCGCGGCCTGATCAACATCCAGTTCGCGCTGGCCGGGGACATCCTCTACGTCCTGGAGGCCAACCCGCGCGCCTCCCGGACCGTCCCGTTCACCTCCAAGGCGACCGCCGTGCCGCTGGCCAAGGCCGCCGCCCGGATCTCGCTCGGCGCCACCATCGCCGAGCTGCGCGCCGAGGGCCTGCTCCCGGCCGAGGGCGACGGCGGCACGCTGCCGGCCGACGCGCCGATCGCGGTCAAGGAGGCCGTGATGCCGTGGAGCCGCTTCCGCGACATCCACGGCCGCGGCGTGGACACCGTGCTCGGCCCGGAGATGCGCTCGACCGGTGAGGTCATGGGCATCGACAAGGTGTTCGGCACCGCCTACGCCAAGGCGCAGTCCGGCGCGTACGGCGCGCTGCCGACCAAGGGCAAGGTCTTCGTCTCCGTCGCCAACCGGGACAAGCGCAACCTGGTCTTCCCGGCCCGCGCGCTGGTCGGCCTCGGCTTCGAGGTGCTCGCCACCGCCGGCACCGCCGAGGTGCTGCAGCGCGGCGGCATCCCGTCCACGCTGGTGCGCAAGCACAGCGAGGGCGAGGGCCCGAACGGCGAGAAGACCATCGTCCAGCTGATCCACGACGGCGAGGTCGACCTCATCATCAACACGCCGTACGGCACCGGTGGGCGCCTCGACGGCTACGAGATCCGCACCGCGGCCGTCTCGCGCGGCGTGCCGTGCCTGACCACCGTCCAGGCGATGGGCGCGGCCGTCCAGGGCATGGACGCGCAGCTGCGGGACGAGGTCGGAGTGATGTCGCTCCAGGAGCACGCCGAGCTGATCAACGCCGGCCGCAAGTAGCACCACCGCTGTGGGGGGCACCGGAGCCTTTCGGGTGCCCCCCACATCCATGCCTCGCCTCAATTTTGGTCTGCGATCGGGGAGTTGACCGCTTTGTACAAGCTTCTGTTCAACCTCGTGTTCAAGAAGATGGACCCGGAGAAGGCGCACCACATGGCCTTCTTCTGGATCCGGCTCTGCCACTCGGTGCCCGTCCTGCGCACCGTGGTGCGGATGGTGCTCGCGCCGCAGGACCGGGCGCTGCGCACCAGGGCCCTCGGCCTCGACCTGCCCGGCCCGTTCGGCCTCGGCGCCGGCTTCGACAAGAACGGCATCGGCATCGACGGCCTGGCGATGATGGGCTTCGACTACGTCGAGATCGGCACCATCACCGGCGAGCCCCAGCCGGGCAACCCGACGCCCCGGATGTTCCGCCTGGTCGAGGACCGCGCGCTGATCAACCGGATGGGCTTCAACAACCAGGGCTCGGCCCGGGTCGCCGCCCGGCTGGCCGCCCGCCCGCACACCAGCTCGACCCCGGTGATCGGCGTCAACATCGGCAAGACCAAGGTGGTGCCGGAGGCCGAGGCCGTCGCCGACTACGTCAAGTCGACCGAGCGGCTGGCCAAGTACGCCGACTACCTGGTGGTCAACGTCAGCTCGCCGAACACCCCCGGGCTGCGCAACCTGCAGGCCGTCGACCAGCTGCGCCCGCTGCTGGCCGCCGTCCGCGAGGCCGCCGACCGCACCACCGCGCACCGGGTGCCGCTGCTGGTCAAGATCGCGCCCGACCTGGCCGACGAGGACGTCGACGCCGTCGCCGACCTGGCCCTGGAGCTGGGCCTGGACGGCATCATCGCCACCAACACCACGATCGGCCGCGAGGGCCTGCTCGCCGACCCGGCGCTCGTCGAGGAGATCGGCATGGGCGGCCTGTCCGGCGCCCCGCTCAAGGCCCGCGCCCTGGAGGTCCTGCAGCGGCTGCGCGCCCGCACCGAGGGGCGGCTGACGCTGGTCTCGGTGGGCGGCATCGAGACCGCCGAGGACGCCTGGCAGCGGATCATCCACGGCGCCGACCTGATCCAGGGCTTCAGCGGCTTCATCTACGAGGGCCCGTTCTGGTGCCGCGCCCTCCACAAGGGCCTGTCCGCCCGCGTCCGGGGCGCGGGCTTCCGCGACCTGTCCGAGGCCGTGGGCAGCGCCGTGCGCAGCTCCTGACCCCCACCCGCTTCCCGACCACCCCCGGAGACGACATGACCTTCGCCCCGTTCGGCGCCCGCCTGCGCCAGGCCCTCGACACCCGCGGCCAGCTCTGCGTCGGCATCGACCCGCACGCCTCCCTGCTTTCCGCCTGGGGGCTCGGCGACGACCTCGCCGGGCTGGAGACCTTCAGCCGCACCGTGGTGGAGGCGCTGGCCGACCGGGTGGCCGTGCTCAAGCCGCAGGCCGCCTTCTTCGAGCGCTTCGGCAGCAAGGGCGTCGCCGTGCTGGAGAGGTCCGTCGAGGAGGCCCGGGCGGCCGGCGCGCTGGTGCTGATGGACGCCAAGCGCGGCGACATCGGCTCCACCATGGCCGCGTACGCCGAGGCCTTCCTGGCCTCCGGCAGCCCGCTGTTCTCGGACGCCGTCACGGTCAGCCCCTACCTGGGCTTCGGCTCGCTGCGCCCGGCGCTGGACCTGGCGCGGGCGAACGGCTGCGGCGTGTTCGCGCTGGCGCTCACCTCCAACCCGGAGGGCGCCGAGGTGCAGCGCGCGGTGGGCGCGGACGGCGAGCCGGTGGCGGCGTCGGTGCTGCGGCAGCTGGCGGCGGAGAACGCCGGTGCGGAGCCGCTGGGCTCCTTCGGCGCGGTGGTCGGCGCGACCCTGTCCGACGCGGGCGTGGACCTCGCGATCAACGGGCCGCTGCTGGCGCCCGGCATCGGCGCCCAGGGCGCGACGATGGCGGACCTGCCGCGGGTGTTCGGCGCCTCGGTGCGCAACGTCGTGCCGAGCGTCAGCCGGGACGTGCTCAGGCACGGCCCCTCGGTGGCGGCGCTGCGGGAGGCGGCCGAGCGGTTCGTCGGCGAGTACGCGGACGCCGTCAAGTAGCCGGTGACGGTGGGCTTCGGGCCCGCCGGGTGGTCGGGTCGTGACCCTGTGCAATGTGTGCAGGACGGCGGCGGGGCACCGCAGTTGACGTGAGCGCCGTCACATCGGCGGTGGCAAAGTCTCGCAATCGCGGTCATTTTGCCCGGGAAAGTCCTGGTCGGCCTTGGCTGACCAGGACTTTTCGTGTTCTTTTCCTGACGCGGCGCCGCAATCCGGGTAGTGTCCGGCGAGAGGTCATCGGAGAGCCGCGTTCGCCGCAGCTCCCGCAGGTCAGGGCCCTGTGGTTCCACTTGCGGACGGTGTCCCGGGTACCAAAACAGTCATAGCTCAATCCCTACCTTCCACACCCTGAGGTGAACGGCGTGGCTCTTCCGCCCCTTACCCCTGAACAGCGCACCGCCGCGCTCGCCAAGGCCGCCGAGGCTCGCCGGGAGCGCGCCGAGGTCAAGAACCGGCTCAAGCACTCCGGCGCCTCCCTGCACGACGTCATCAAGGCGGGCAAGAACGACAACGACGTCATCGGCAAGATGAAGGTGTCGGCCCTGCTGGAGTCCCTTCCGGGCGTCGGCAAGGTCCGCGCCAAGCAGATCATGGAGCGCCTCGGCATCAGCGAGAGCCGCCGTGTCCGTGGCCTCGGTACGAACCAGATCGCTTCCCTGGAGCGGGAGTTCGGCGGCGGCGCCGCCTGACCGTGCCCCCAGTGTCCCGGTATCGCCCGCGATCCGGGATAATCGGTGCATGAGTGAGCGTCCGCGGCTGACCGTGCTCTCCGGCCCTTCGGGGGTCGGCAAGAGCACGGTCGTCGCTCATATGAGGAAGATGCACCCCGAAGTCTGGCTCTCGGTGTCGGCGACGACCCGCCACCCGAGGCCGGGCGAGAAGAACGGGGTCCAGTACCACTTCGTCGACAACGACGAGTTCGACAAGCTGGTCGCCAACGGCGAGCTGCTGGAGTGGGCCGAGTTCGCCGGGAACCGTTACGGGACCCCGCGTGCGGCGGTGCTGGAGAAGCTGGAGCGCGGCGAGCCCGTGCTGCTGGAGATCGATCTGCAGGGTGCCCGGCAGGTCCGGGAGTCGATGCCCGAGGCGCAGCTGGTCTTCCTGGCTCCGCCGAGCTGGGACGAGCTGGTCCGCCGGCTGACCGGCCGGGGCACCGAGCCGCAGGACGTGATCGAGAAGCGGCTGGAGGCGGCCCGGGTGGAGCTCGCGGCCGAGCCCGAGTTCGACTCGACCCTTGTCAACCACTCCGTCGAGCAGGTAGCGGCCGAACTGCTAGCCTTGCTCGGTGTAGCCTGACCTGTCAGTCTTTTCCACCCTTTCGGAAGGTTTTCGCGTGTCCTCTTCCATGACCGCGCCCGAGGGCATCATCAACCCGCCGATCGACGAGCTGCTTGAGGCCACCGACTCGAAGTACAGCCTCGTGATCTACGCCGCCAAGCGCGCGCGCCAGATCAACGCGTACTACTCCCAGCTCGGCGAGGGCCTGCTGGAGTACGTCGGCCCGCTGGTCGACACCCACGTGCACGAGAAGCCGCTGTCGATCGCGCTGCGCGAGATCAACGCGGGCATGCTGACCGCCGAGGCGGTCGAGACTGCCTGAGCAGTCCCACGTTCCCTGAAGGGCCCGGCGGAATCGTTTCCGCCGGGCCCTTCGGCTTTCCCGGCGCGGGAGGGGGTGCTGCGTGCGGGGCCCGGCTGAGGGGTCGTAGGGTGTGCACGTTCCAGCGACGGAGGAGAGCGGGAGTATGAGCGCGACGTCGGACCGGACCGGGGCGGACGCGCCCCGCGTCGTCCTCGGGGTCAGCGGCGGGATCGCCGCGTACAAGGCCTGCGAGCTGCTGCGCCGGTTCACCGAGTCCGGCCACGCGGTCACCGTGGTGCCGACCGCGGCCGCGCTGCACTTCGTCGGCGAGGCGACCTGGGCCGCGCTGTCCGGCCGCCCGGCCGCCACCGAGACCTGGGAGAGCGTGCACGAGGTGCCGCACGTGCGGATCGGCCGGGAGGCCGACCTCGTCGTGGTCGCCCCCGCGACCGCCGACCTGATGGCCAAGGCCGCCCACGGCCTGGCCGACGACCTGCTCACCAGCACCCTGCTCACGGCCGGCTGCCCGGTCGTGCTGGCGCCCGCCATGCACACCGAGATGTGGGAGCACCCGGCCACCCGGGAGAACGTCGCCACGCTGCGCCGCCGGGGCGTGATCGTGCTGGAGCCGGCCGTGGGGCGGCTGACCGGCAAGGACACCGGGAAGGGGCGGCTGCCCGAGCCGTCCGCGATCTTCGAGGCCTGCAAGGCGGTGCTGCGCCGCGGCGGCGCGGTGCCGACCGACCTGGCGGGCCGGCACGTGGTGGTGTCGGCCGGCGGCACCCGGGAGCCGCTGGACCCGGTGCGCTTCCTCGGCAACCGCTCCTCCGGCAAGCAGGGCTACGCGCTGGCGGTGACGGCCGCGGCGCGCGGGGCCAGGGTGACGCTCGTCTCGGCCAACGCCGAGCTGCCCGACCCGGCCGGGGTGGACGTGGTGCACGTTTCGACCGCGCTGGAGCTGCGGGAGGCGGCGCTGAAGGCGGCCGGCGACGCCGACGCGGTGGTGATGGCCGCGGCGGTGGCCGACTTCCGGCCAGCCGAGTACGCCACCGGCAAGATCAAGAAGGTCGAGGGGGTCGAGCCCGCCCCGGTCGCCCTGGTCCGCAACCCTGACGTGCTGGCCGAGCTGTCGGCCCACCGCACCCGTTCGGGCCAACTGGTGGTCGGATTCGCGGCCGAGACCGACGACGTGCTCGCCAACGGCCGGGCCAAGCTCGCCCGAAAGGGCTGCGACCTGCTCGTGGTCAACGAGGTCGGAAACGGAAAGGCCTTCGGTCAGGACGTCAACGAAGCCGTGGTCCTGGGCGCGGACGGCTCCGAGACGCCGGTTCCGGTGGGGCCCAAGGAGGCCCTGGCCGATGTGGTCTGGGATCTGGTGGTAAAGCGGCTCGAAACGGTCGATAGCTGATCCGGACGGCCGGAAAATCGATCTTTATTTTCCGGAGCGGGTGCCGTTTGACGGAACCAGACCGTTAGACTCCTGGAATCAAGTCTTTCCGGATGTCCCCGGTTCGCCGGGGGCCTTCAGTCAGCAGCCGCTGCAACCCCAGGGAGCGCTGTGTCTCGCCGCCTGTTCACCTCGGAGTCCGTGACCGAGGGACACCCCGACAAGATCGCTGACCAGATCAGCGACACCATCCTTGACGCTCTCCTCCGGGAGGACCCGACTTCGCGGGTCGCCGTGGAGACGCTCATCACCACCGGCCAGGTGCACGTGGCCGGCGAGGTGACCACCAAGGCGTACGCGCCGATCGCCCAGCTCGTCCGGGACAAGATCCTGGAGATCGGCTACGACAGCTCCAAGAAGGGCTTCGACGGCGCCTCCTGCGGCGTGTCGGTGTCCATCGGCGCGCAGTCGCCCGACATCGCGCAGGGTGTCGACACCGCGTACGAGGCCCGTGTCGAGGGCGACGAGGACGACCTGGACAAGCAGGGCGCCGGCGACCAGGGCCTGATGTTCGGCTACGCGTCGGACGAGACCCCCGAGCTCATGCCGCTGCCGATCACCCTCGCGCACCGGCTCTCCCGCCGCCTGACCGAGGTCCGCAAGAACGGGACCATCCCGTACCTGCGCCCGGACGGCAAGACCCAGGTCACCATCGAGTACGACGGCGACAAGGCCGTCCGCCTCGACACCGTGGTCGTCTCGACCCAGCACGCCAGTGACATCGACCTGGAGTCGCTGCTCACCCCCGACATCCGCGAGTTCGTCGTGGAGCCGGAGCTGAAGGCGCTGGCCGAGCAGGGCATCAAGCTCGTCACCGACGGCTACCGCCTGCTGGTCAACCCGACCGGCCGCTTCGAGATCGGCGGCCCGATGGGCGACGCCGGCCTCACCGGCCGCAAGATCATCATCGACACCTACGGCGGCATGGCCCGCCACGGTGGCGGTGCCTTCTCCGGCAAGGACCCGTCCAAGGTGGACCGCTCGGCCGCGTACGCGATGCGCTGGGTGGCGAAGAACATCGTCGCCGCCGGCCTCGCCCGCCGCGCCGAGGTGCAGGTCGCGTACGCGATCGGCAAGGCGGAGCCGGTCGGCCTCTTCGTCGAGACCTTCGGCACCGAGACCGTCCCGGTCCTGGACATCCAGAAGGCCGTCTCCGAGGTCTTCGACCTGCGCCCGGCCGCGATCATCCGCGACCTGGACCTGCTGCGCCCGATCTACTCGCAGACCGCCGCGTACGGCCACTTCGGCCGTGAGCTGCCGGACTTCACCTGGGAGCGCACCGACCGGGTCGACGCCCTGAAGGCCGCCCTGCAGGCCTGATCAGTCGTTCGCAGCGGCGCCCGTCCCCGGTGGGGGCGGGCGCCGCTGCGTTCTCGCGCACCCGGTGGATCCGCGCGCGGTGTCGGTGTGACCTGGTAGTACTTGGGAGCGATGAGCGAGACAGGGGAGAACGGGGCCGCCGAGCCGGAGCAGCTGGCGTTCATCCGGGAGACGGTGAAGCGGGCCAAGCCCCGGACGTGGCGGGGCGCGAAGCGGGCCGAGCACCTGCCGGTGGCGCGGGTCGTGGTGGACAAGGGCGTGCTCACCATCGACAAGTTCTTCGACTACGAAGTGCCGGCCGCGATGGCCGAGGAGGCCCAGCCGGGCGTCCGGGTGCGGGTGCGGTTCGGGGCCCGGGTGGTGCGCGGCCAGCGCGAGGGCGGGGAACTGCACGACGGATTCATCGTCGCCCGGCTGGAGAAGAGCGACTTCCCCGGGCCGCTCGCCCCGCTCGCCCAGGTGCTCTCGCCCGAGCCGGTGCTCACCCCGCAGCTGCTGCGGCTGTGCCGAACCGTCGCCGACCGGTACGCCGGGACCCTGGCCGACGTGCTGCAACTGGCCGTCCCGCCCCGGCACGCCAAGGCGGAGGCCGAACCCTCGCCGGAGCCGCCGGCCCGGCCGCGGCCGCCGGCGCCCGGCGGCTGGCAGCGCTACCCGGCCGGGCCCGAGCTGCTCGCCTCGCTGGCCGGCGGCGGTTCGCCGCGCGCGGTCTGGGCGGCGCTGCCCGGGCCCGGCTGGCCGTACGAGATCGCCCGGGCGGTGGCGGCGACGCTGGCCGGCGGGCGCGGCGCGCTGGTGGTGCTGCCGGACCGGCGGTCGGTGGCCCGGGTCGACCGGGCGCTGACCGAACTGCTCGGGCCGGGGCTGCACGCCACGCTGGAGGCCGAGCTCGGCCCGCGCGAGCGCTACCGGCGCTGGCTCTCGGTCAGCCGGGGCTCGGTGCGCGCCGCGATCGGCACCCGGGCCAGCATGTTCGCGCCGGTGCGCGACCTCGGGCTGATCGTGGTCTGGTCGGACGGCGACGGCAGCCACAGCGACCCGCGCGCGCCGCACCCGCACGTGCGGGAGGTCGCGCTGCTGCGGGCCGCCGAGGAGGGCGCGGCGGTACTGCTCGGCGGCCACGCCGTCACCGTGGAGGGCGCCCAGCTGGTCAGCACCGGCTGGGCCCGGCCGCTGACGGCCGACCGGGAGACCGTGCGGCGGGTCGCGCCCCGGGTGCGGACCGTCACCGACCAGGACCAGCACCGGGACGCGGCCGCGCAGGCCGCCCGGCTGCCCTCGGTGGCCTGGGAGGCCGCCCGGGAGTCACTGGCCGCCGGGCACCCGGTGCTCATCCAGGTGCCCCGGCGCGGTTACGTGCCCCGGCTCGCCTGCGGGCGCTGCCGCACCCCGGCGCGCTGCCGGCGGTGCGAGGGGCCGCTGGAGGCGCCCTCGGCGGACGCCGCCCTGGTGTGCGGCTGGTGCGGGGAGGCGGAGCACGACTGGCACTGCCCCGAGTGCGGGTCGTTCCGGCTGCGGGCGCAGGTGGTGGGCGCCCGGCGCACGGCCGAGGAGCTGGGCAAGGCGTTCCCGCGCATCCCGGTGCGGACCTCCGGGCGGGACGCGGTGCTGGCGACCGTCCCGGACGAGCCCTCGCTGGTGATCTCCACGCCCGGCGCGGAGCCGGTGGTCGAGGGCGGCCCCGGGTACGGGGCGGCGCTGCTGCTGGACGGGTGGGCGCTGCTCGGCCGGCCCGACCTGCGGGCCGGCGAGGAGGCGCTGCGGCTGTGGCTGGCGGCCGCCGCGCTGGTCCGGTCGGCGGAGGAGGGCGGCACGGTGGTCGTGGTCGCCGAACCGTCCGCGCGGCCGGTGCAGGCGTTGGTGCGCTGGGACCCGCTGGGGCACGCCGGGCTGGAGCGGGACGAGCGGGCGCAGCTGCACTTCCCGCCGGTGTCGCGGATGGCCTCGGTGAGCGGTAGCCCCGCGGCCGTCGCCGACCTGCTGGGGCTGATCCGGCTGCCGGAAGGGGCGGACGTGCTCGGGCCGGTGCCGGTGCCCGCGCTGCGCGGGGAGGAGCAGGAACGGGCGCTGCTGCGGGTGGCGCCCGGGCAGGGGGCCGCGCTGGCGGCGGCGCTCAAGGCGGCGCAGATCGCGCGGATCGCGCTGCGGACGCCGGAGGCGGTGCGGGTGCGGGTGGACCCGACCGACATCGGGTGAGCCGCCGGGGCGGGGTGGGGCCTCCACCCCGCCCGGGGCGGGTGCGGGTCAGCCGCGCAGCGGGATGCCGGTGCGGTCGACGGGAGCGCGGTCGACGGGGGCGCGCTCGGGGGTGCGGTTGACCGGGGCGGGGCGTTCGAGGGTGCCGCGCTCCAGGGGGGTGCGTTCGAGGGTGCCGCGCTCCAGGGGGGTGCGTTCGAGGGCGCCGCGCTCGAGAGTGCCGCGTTCGAGGGGGGTGCGTTCGAGGGCGCCGCGTTCGAGAGTGCCGCGCTCCAGGGGGTTGCGTTCGAGAGCGCCGCGCTCCAGCGCGGCGCGGTCCAGGCCGCCCTGGCGGGCCGCCGGGACGGTGGCGGCCAGGCCGCCACCGCGCTCGGGGGCGGCGGGCAGCTCCTCGGAGCGGTCCGGGCGGCTCGGGCCCGGGACGGTGCCGCCGGCGGCGAGGAGTTCGCTGGTCGGGCGGCGCATGCCGTAGCGGCGGTGCACGGCCTGCTTGGTGACCCCGAGGGCGGAGCCCACCGAGTCCCAGGAGAAGCCCAGGGCCCGGTCGAACTCGACCGCCGCCGCCACCAGGGTCTCCACGCTCTCCCGCAGCTCCTGCGCCAGCCGCACGGTCGGCGCGGGCGCCCGCCCGTACACCACGAAGCCCGCCGAGGTACTGGGGCGGCGCGGACGGTAGACGTTGCCCAGCTGGGCGGTGAGCGTCCGCAGCGCGTCGACCTGGCGCCTCACCCGCTCGATGTCCCGCACCAGCAGGTGCAGGCTGGCCCGCGCGCGGGCGTCGTGGTTGATCTGCTCGGCCATGGCTTACGCGCCACCTTCCGTACGGTTCAGCTCGGCCGGGGCTCGGTGTCCCGTGCGCCCGGCCCCGGTCAATCTCTCTTGACCAACGCCGAAGCGGGGGCCGGGGTAACGCGGTGGAACCGAGACGGGATATGCCAGCCGGGTGCGCGAGGCCGGGGGAGGGCCCGGAGGAGTTGCATAGACTTGGCGGCGCACCAGCCCCAGCCCCAAGCCCCGCGCGTCCGAAGGACAGGAGCCCGCACCCCGTGGCGATCCAGCCGATCCGTCTCTTCGGAGACCCCGTCCTGCGGGCCACCGCGCAGCCGGTGACCACCTTCGACAAGGAGCTGCGCACCCTCGTCCGCGACCTCACGGACACCATGCTCGACGCCCCCGGCGCCGGGCTGGCGGCTCCCCAACTCGGCATCTCGCTGCGGGTGTTCACGTACCACGTGGACGGCGTCACCGGGCACCTGATCAACCCGGACCTGTCGCTCAGCGAGGAGGAGCAGGACGGCCCGGAGGGCTGCCTCTCGCTGCCGGGCCTGCGCTTCGACACCCGGCGCGCCCACGGCGTGGTCGCCAAGGGCTTCAACGAGTACGGCGATCCGGTCACCGTGGAGGGCACCCAGCTGCTCGCCCGGTGCATCCAGCACGAGACCGACCACCTGGACGGCATCGTCTTCATCGACCGGCTCGACCGGGAGCAGCGCAAGGCCGCGCTCAAGGCGATCCGGGAGGCGGACTGGGGCAGCGGGCCCGCGCCGGTCGTCAAGGTCTCGCCGCACAGCACCTTCGGCTCCGCACGCTGAGCCCCCTACCTCCACCGTTCGTTCGCAGAAAGGCACTTGATGCGTCTCGTCTTCGCCGGCACCCCCGAGGTCGCCGTTCCCGCGCTCGACGCGCTGCTCGCCTCCGACCAGCACGAGGTGGTCGCGGTGGTCACCCGCCCCGACGCCCCGGCCGGTCGCGGGCGCAAGCTCGTCGCGAGCCCCGTCGCGCAGCGCGCCGAGGAGGCCGGGATCGAGGTCCTCAAGCCGGCGAAGCCCAGCGACCCGGACTTCGTCGCCCGGCTCACCGAACTCGCCCCCGACTGCTGCCCGGTGGTCGCCTACGGCGCGCTGCTGCGCCCCGGCACCCTGGAGATCCCCAAGTTCGGCTGGGTCAACCTGCACTTCTCGCTGCTGCCCGCCTGGCGCGGCGCGGCGCCCGTCCAGCACGCGGTGCTGGCCGGCGACGAGGTCACCGGCGCGTCCACCTTCCTGATCGAGCAGGGCCTGGACTCCGGGCCGGTCTTCGGCGTGATCACCGAGGAGATCCGGCCGACCGACACCAGCGGCGAACTGCTCACCCGGCTGTCCCACTCCGGGGCCCGGCTGCTCGCCGCCACCATGGACGGCATCGCGGACGGCTCGCTGCACGCCGTGCCGCAGCCCGCCGAGGGCGTCACGCTCGCACCGAAGATCACCGTCGAGGACGCCCGGATCGACTGGAACGTGCCCGCGCTGCGGATCGACCGGGTGGTGCGCGGCTGCGCGCCCGCGCCGGGCGCCTGGACGGAGTTCCGTGGCGAGCGGCTGAAGGTCACCGGGCCGGTCACGCTGCTGCCCGGCACGGCCGAGCTGGCGCCGGGTGAGGTCGCCATGGCCGGCAAGAACAGCGTGCGGGTCGGCACCGGCAGCCACGACATCGAGCTCGGCGAGGTGCGTCCGCAGGGCAAGAAGGAGATGCGGGCCGCGGACTGGGCGCGCGGGGCGCGGCTGGAGGCGGGGGAGCGGTTCGGGGCCTGACGCTCCGGGGGCTGGGGCTGGGGCTGGGGCCGGGTGCGGCTCGCCGCGCGGGCCCTTGCGGGCGGGCCTACCTTGGTCCGAGTGGGGGATTCCTCCCAGGAAGGCTGATCCCAATGGCCCGACTCACCTGGACGAGCCCGCGCACCTGGACCGCCGTGGCCGGGGCACTACTGGTCACCGCCGCCTACGGGTTGGCGACCGCACCCCCGGCCGGTGCCGTCACCACCACGGTGGTCGCGGGCGACCCGGCCGTCTCCGGCTCGCTCTCCCACGCGACCTGTCCTTCGGGCACTCACCTGATCGGCGGAGGGTTCAGCCTGGGGAGCGTCCCGATCGACTCCGGCACGAACGCCCCCCAGCCGGTGACGGTGACGGTCAACGCCCCCTCGCTCGATCAGAACGAGACCTGGACGGCCGCCGCGGTCGGGGTCACCGGGGCGCAGGCCATCGCCCTCTGCGAGGCGGGCTGACAGTCGCGGAGCCCGCTCCCCGGAGCGGGCTCCGCGTCCGGGTAGTGGGGGCGAAGGGCGGCGTGCGGGCCGGATGTCCCCGGCGGGATATCGTGGGCGTGATAGCCACCGCAGCACTTTGAGGCACCTGTGACCACTCCCAGCGCCAAGCGCGCCCCCCGCCCGCACCGCCGTCCGAAGAAGGACCCGGCCCGCATCGTCGCGTTCCGCGCGCTGCGCGCCGTCGACGAGCGCGACGCCTACGCCAACCTGATCCTGCCCTCGCTGCTGCGCGAGGCCGAGCAGAAGGGCATGGACCGGCGCGACGCGGCGCTCGCCACCGAGCTGGTCTACGGCACCCTGCGCCTGCAGGGCACCTACGACGCCGTCATCGCCGCCTGCATCGACCGGCCGCTCGGCAAGGTCGACCCGCCGGTGCTGGACGTGCTCTCGCTCGGCGCCCACCAGTTGCTCACCACCCGCATCCCCACCCACGCGGCCGTCTCGGCGACCGTCGAACTGGCCCGGGTGGTGCTCGGCGACGGCAAGGCCAAGTTCGTCAACGCCGTGCTGCGCCGGATCAGCGCGCACGACCTGGACACCTGGATCGAGCAGGTCGCCCCGCCGTACGACCAGGACGCCGAGGACCACCTGGCGGTCGTCCACTCGCACCCCCGCTGGGTGGTCGCCGCGCTCTGGGACTCGCTCGGCCGCTGGCAGCCGGACGCCTCCGGGCGCACCGCGATGGAGGAACTGCTGCGGGCCGACAACGAGCGGCCCGAGGTGACCCTGGTCGCCCGCCCCGGGCGGATCGCCGTCGGCGAGCTGGCCGAGGTGCTGCCGGAGGCCGAGCCCGGCCGCTGGTCGCCGTTCGCGCTGCGCCTCGCCGAGGGCGGCGACCCGGGCACGCTGGACGCCGTCCGGGAGAACCGGGCGGGCGTGCAGGACGAGGGCAGCCAGCTGGTCGCCCTCGCCCTGGCCGCGGCGCCGGTGGACGGCCCGGACCGGCTCTGGCTGGACGGCTGCGCCGGCCCCGGCGGCAAGGCCGCGCTGCTCGGGGCGCTGGCCGCCGAGCGCGGCGCGGCGCTGGTCGCGAGCGAGAAGCAGCCGCACCGGGCCCGGCTGGTGGCGCGGGCGCTGGAGGGCAACCCCGGCCCGTACACGGTGATCGCGGCGGACGGGACCCGGCCGGCCTGGAGGTCCGGCGGGTTCGACCGGGTGCTGGTCGACGTGCCCTGTTCCGGCCTGGGCGCGCTGCGCCGGCGGCCGGAGGCCCGTTGGCGGCGCCGGCCGGCCGACGTCGCGGCCTTCGGGCCGCTGCAGCGGGACCTGCTGCGCTCGGCGATCGAGGCGACCCGGGTCGGCGGGGTGGTCGGCTACGCGACCTGCTCGCCGCACCTCGCCGAGACCCGGGCCGTGGTGGACGACGTGCTGCGCGGCGAGGGCGGCCGGGTCGAGTGGATCGACGCGCGGCCGCTGCTGCCCGGCGTTCCGGCGCTCGGGGACGGACCGGACGTGCAGCTGTGGCCGCACCTGCACGGGACGGACGCGATGTACCTGGCGCTGCTGCGGCGCACGGCCTGACCTTCCGCGTGCCTGCCGGTCCGATGGTCAGATCGGCAGGCCGCTGAGGAGGGCGTGGGCCTGGGCCCGCAGCGCGTCGACCGGGAGGTCCGTGCAGATCGCCTCCATGCCGAGCGCGCCTCCCCGGACGTTCTCGTAGTAGGACTGGTAGGCCAGGTACGGGCGGTGGCCGTCCCGCCGGGACAGGCCCACGGCGAGGGTCGCGAGGGTCGGCTGCCGCTCCCCGGCGGCGTCGACCTCGGGCCCGCTGAGCTCCCATTCGCACTGGTACGGCACCGGTTCGGTGGGCAGGTCGAGCAGGGCCTGGGCGAGCCTGCGGACCTCCTCGGGGCCGGCGAAGGGGATCGTCTCCGTGGTCCAGGGGTGGCCGGCCTGCAACTCCCAGCCGTCGCCGGCGCGGTGGACGGACAGTGACCACCAGCCCAGCTCGTCGCGCCACTGGCACTCCAGGACCGGATCCATGGTCAACCTCCTGGTGGCAGGCTGGAGTTCGCGGACAGGCATGCGGCCAGTGTGCCCTGGGGGCGGGGGTGGGTGCGCGGGTTTTTCCGGACTGGGGGCCGGGTCAGTCGGCGGCCGGGTGCCAGGGGCGGTTCGGGCGGGTCGGGACCGGCGTGGAGGTGAGGCGCAGCCCGTACACCTCGTGGTCCTCGGCGGGGTGGGGGACCGGGCCGAGGTAGTCGTGGCCGGTGAGGTGGCACCAGGCCGGCAGGTCGAGCGGGGCGGCCGGGTCGGTGGTGCGGATGTGGACGACGGCGCCGGCCGGCAGGTGGGCGATCCGGGCGCGCAGGCGGAGCAGGAGCTGGACGCAGAGCAGGCCGGTGCCGTCCACGGTGAGGTCGGGGGTGTCGGTCACGGGTGCTGCCCTTTGCCTTCGCCGGAGGGGGGTCCGGCTCAGCCTAGGAGAGGGGCTCGATGCGCCGCTGGTCGGGGGCGGTGCCGCCGGCGCGGGTGAGGAGCGCGGTGAGGCGGTCGAGGTCCTCGGCGCTCCAGCGGTCGGCGGCGAAGTGCTCGGCGGCGACCTGGCGGGCGGTGTACCGCATCTCGGCGAGCCGTTCGCGGCCGGTGGGGGTGAGGGCGGCGTAGGCGACCCGGGCGTCACGGGCGGCGGCCTCGCGGGACACCAGGCCGATCCGCTCCAGCGGGGCGAGGCCGCGGGTGACGCCGGAGGCGGTGAGGCCGAGGGCTTCGGCGAGGTCGACCCGGCGCATCCGGCCGCCGGGGGCCTGGCCGAGGTGGAGCAGCAGGGTGAAGTCGGACAGGCTGACCCCGTGCAGGCCGCTGAGGCTCGCGTCGAAACGCTTCACCAGGGCCGCCTGGGCGCGGACCAGCCGCAGGGCGGTGTCCAGCGGGTCGGGCGTGGGGGCCGGGTCGGGGATTGTCATTGCCACCTCCTTGACTACTCAAGCATAAGGGACGGGAGAGCCGTCAAGGAGGTGGCGAGGGGGAGGGGTCAGCGGGCGGCCTGGCGTTTCTGGCGCTTGCCGAGCGGTGCCTGGGAGAGGTCCTCGGCCTGGGAACGGAGGTTCTTGTGGCCGTAGCCGCGCTCGGCCAGCCAGGACCGCGCCGCCTGCTCGGCCCGCTCGGTGGCGAGCAGGATGTCCGCTTCCTCCTCGCCCTCGTCGAGGAAGCGGAAGGTGAAGGCGGTGCGGGCGGTGAGGTCGTAGCTGAGGTGGCCCTCGCGGGTGAAGGCGGCGTGCAGCACGTCGTGTTCGGCGGCCTCGGCCCGGAGGGCGGCGCGCTGCTCGTCGGTGAGGCCGTCGAAGACGCCGCGCACCATGATGCGGAAGGTTCGGATGGTCATCCCCCGACGATAGGCGGGCGGGCGGCCCGGCCGCCAACGACCGATGACGGGTTTTCCACGCTCTTTGTTCCGGATCTTCCCGGGCTCTGCGACGATCCGAAGATCGCCGCCCTCGCTCCGCGGGGCGGTCCGGGCAGGGGAGAGAAGAGACCGGGATGGCCGATGGGCCCGTGGACGACGGCGTCCGGGGGAGGTGGCGGGGCGGCTGGGTCGCCCTGGATGAGGAGACCTGGATGGTGGTCCTCGGCGGGGTGCTGGGCGCCATGTTCGCGGCCATGGGGCTGGCGGTGGTGTTCGGCCCGGCCAACGGCTTCGGCGGCCCAGGCCTGGCGTTCATGGGGATGGGCAGCATCCTCGGCCTGATGCCCTGCGGCGCCGGCCTGGTGTGGGCGCTGATCCACCCCCGGTTCGGCTTCCCGTCGATCGCGGTCGGCGCGCTGCTCGGCCTCGGCCTGTTCTTCTCGTTCGCCGGGGACGGGCTCAACGACGCCTGGAAGGCCGCGGCCGACCGGCCGTCCACCGCCCGCGCGGTGGGCAGCTGGACCAGCGGCGACCTGGTCGTCCGGGTCCGGCCCGACCAGGTGGTGGCCTACCGCGGCGCCAGCGGCGCCGTCGCCTGGCGCTGGACGCCGCCCGGCGAGGACTCGGTGTGCGCGATGAGCCGCGGCGTCGGGGCCGGCCGGCTCGGACTGCTCGGGCACTCGCCGCACGACCGGCCCTGCGCCGCCGTCACCGCGCTCGACCTCGCCACCGGCGCGGAGGACTGGACGGCGGCCGTCGACGCCCCCGCCCGGGCCGGCGACTCGGCCGCGCCCGACCTGGTCGCCGTCGCCGGGGACGAGGCCGTCCTCCAGGAGCGGGACGCCTGGCGGGCCGTCCGGCTGGCCGACGGCGGCCCGCTGTGGCGCAGTGCCGTCGACCCCGGCTGCGCGCCGCTGGAGGTCGCGGGCGGGGCGAACGAAGTGGTGACCGTCGCCCAGTGCGGCGCCGCCGCGCCCGTGCTGCGCTCGCTGGTGCCCGCGGACGGGCGGGAGCGCTCGCGCACCACCCTGCCCGCGACCGGCGGGCTGAAGAACCTCGCCGTGGTGTCCGTCGACCCGCTCGCCGTCTGGGTCGACGCGCAGGCCGAGCGCGGCACCCACGCGGTGCTCAGCTACGACGGCGCGGGGCGGCAGCGGGCCGCGATCCCGGTCTCCGGGGACGAGTACGACCTCGACGTGATGCTCGGCGGCGTGCACGCCTTCGACGAGTTCAACGCCCGGCCGCTGTTCGGTGCCGTGGTGGTCGGCGACCTGTTCATCGCCCCCGCGCAGCGGCCCGGCGACATCCGGATCAGCGGCGGGAAGAACCCCAGTCGGGTCGCCACCGGGCGGCTGGTCGCCTACTCGCTCGCGGACGGGCGCCAGCGGTGGACGGCCGGGCTCGACGACCAGGTCACCGGGGTGCTGGCGGACGGCGGATCGGTGTGGGCGCTCACCCGCAACTCCCTGACCAGGGTCGACGCGGCCACCGGGCGGCGGACCAGGGAGCTGGACGTGAACGACACCGCCTCGCTCTACCCCGTCGACCTGTCGACCTTCGGGAGCGAGCGCTTCACCGTCGTCGCCGAGGACGGCACCCGGGACGAGCCGCCGGTCCGTGGGCTGAACTGACCCGGCGCCCCGGCCGCCGAGCCGACCCGGTCGGGGCCGGTTGTGTCAGGCTGGTGGGGGAGCACCGCCGAGACGACCGACCGGGAGGCTCGTGATGGCCGAGATCAGCGTGAACGGGGTCTCGCTGCACTACGAGGCCGACGGCTCCGGCCCCGGCGTCGTCCTGGTGCACGGCTCGTGGAGCGACGGCGACACGTGGTCCCGGGTGGTGCCCGGCCTCGCCGCGCACACCACCGTCGTCGCCTACGACCGGCGCGGCCACAGCCGCAGCGAGGACCCGCTCACCCAGGGCTCGGTACATGAGGACGCGGCCGACCTCGCCGGACTGATCCACGCCCTCGGCCTCGCCCCGGCCTTCGTCTACGGCGACTCCTACGGCGCCCTCGTCACGCTCCGGCTCGCCGCCGCCCGCCCCGACCTGCTGCGCGGCCTCGCCGTCCACGAGCCGCCCGGCACCGGCATCCTGCTCGCCGACCCCGACCTGCGGCCGATCGGCACCGCCTTCGCCGACCGGATCGCCGCCGTCCGGGAGCTGCTGGAACAGGCCGAGTCCGCCGCGGCCGCCGAACTGTACGTCGACAGCCTCGCCTTCGGGCCGGGCGCCTGGGAGCAGTTGCCCGCGCCCGTCCGGCACACCTACATCCGCAACGCGCCCACCTACCTGGACGAGCTGCGCGACCCGGACGCGCTCGACCTCGACCTGGCCGGCCTCGGCCGCTACGGCGACCCGGTGCTACTCACCCAGAGTGACGACAGCGCGCCGATGTTCGGCGAGGTGCTGGACCTGATCGACCTCACTCTGCCGAAGGCCGAGCGCCACCTCTACAAGGGTGCCGGGCACGCTCCGCACCTGTCGCAGCCGGAGGAGTGGGTGCGGGTGGTGCTGCCGCGCGCGGTCGCGTAGCGGCTGTGACAAGTGGTGACCGGTGGTGGCCTGCTGTGACCGCGGTGGCGGCTACGGGGCGGTGACCAGCGCCTCGCCGCGCGGCGTGCGGCCGTACATCACCTCGCGCCCGCTGCGCACCCGGCTCACCAGGCCCGAGCGGTGCAGCACCCCCAGGTGGTACGAGACCGTGCCCGGGCTGAGGAAGTGCCGGGCGGCCAGGGCGGCCGTGGTCGCCGGGTCGACCAGCGCGGCCAGCAGGTCCGCCCGGGTCGGTCCGAGCAGCTCGGCGAGCGCCGGGGTGGGCGTGCGCGGCACCGGCGACGGCGGCGCCAGCGGGTACATCAGCGTCGGCGCCCGGTGCATGCCGTCCACCGGGTCCAGGATGACGTGGATCTCCCGGCTCACCAGGGTCGGCATCAGCAGCACCATCCGGGCGGGCAGATCCACCTCGAAGCGGCTCTCCAGCCGGATCTGCCCGTCCGTCCAGGACAGCCCCGGGGCCAGCGAGTCGAACAGCGCGCCGGTGCCGTGCCGGGCGATGTAGCGGCCGCGCCGGTCGATCTCGGCGTCCAGCACCGCCCGTGCGTCCGGCCAGTACGGGGCGAGCGCCGACTCCCAGTAGCGGCCCAGCTCGTCGGCCACCCGGCCGGCGAAGTGGCGCGGGCCGCGGCGCAGCGCCACCAGGACCGCCTCGGGCAGTTGACGGCCCATCAGTCTGGCTTTCGCCAGCCCGCGTTGGGTCGTCTCCAGCTCGGCCAGGACCCGCTCCTCCGGGGTGTTGCGGACCGCCTCCAGCTGCTCCGTGACGGTCGGCGCCGGGCCGGACGGGTGCGGCGAGAGGAAGTCCGGGACGTAGCCGCCGGCCTGCTCCAGCGCCAGCCCCGCCAGTAGCTCCAGTCCCTCGCGGCGCAGCGCCCGGCGGGTGCGGCCGACCCAGGCGTACGGGCCGCCACGGGAGTTGGTGCCCGAGGCCATCAGGGTGTTCACCGCCTCGTGCAGCGGGGATACCACGAAGCGGGTGCGGGCGAGCCCGGCCGAGTCGATGCTGAGCCGGATCACGGCCCGCCCCCTCCTCCGGACCGGGGTCCGGAACGCTGCGCCGACGCGACTCGGCAACCGGAAAGCCCGGTTCGTCCGTCTTCCGGCATCCGACGATTCGACACTGCTCGAATCCTGGCACGAAAGCTCGCCAACGAAGCGGCCCGGGGCACAAGCTTCTCCCTGACCGCGTCGGATCGGACGCGGCACGACCGGGAGGACGAACATGACGAGCACGCGTGGCCGCGTCGCCGCCCTGTTGGGCGCCGTCGCAGTGGTCGCCGGTACCACCCTGGCCACCCCCGCCGCCGCGGCGCCGGGCCAGGGCAGGCCCGGCGGCGGAGTCGCCGGCCAGGCGCCCTGCCAGGGCGCGCCCGAGTACCTCTGCGGAACCATCACCGTGCCGCTCGACCACAGCGGCGCCACCCCCGGCACCCTCACCCTCGACGTCGCCATGACCGGCAACGCCGACGCCCCCAAGGGCGACCTGCTCTTCCTCACCGGCGGCCCCGGCCAGCCCGGCGTGCCGTTCATCCGGAGGATCTCCACCAAGCTGGCGCCGCTGCTGAAGGACTACCGCATCGTCATGTACGACCAGCGCGGCACCGGCCGGAACGCCCTCGACTGCCCGGGCCTGCAGCAGGACATGGGCTCCTCCGACCTCGCCGTGCCGGGCAGGAAGTCCATCGCGGACTGCGCCGCCGTCCTCGGCCCGAACGCCCGCTACTACAGCACCGCGGACACCGTCGAGGACATCGACGCGCTGCGCCGGGCCCTCGGCGACAAGCGGCTGACCATCGACGGCGTCTCCTACGGCACCTTCGTCGCCGAGCGGTACGCGCTCGCCCACCCGGCGCACGTCAACGCGCTGGTGCTCGACTCCGTGGTGCCGCAGCAGGGGTACGACCCGCTCGACCTGGTCGCCCTGCCCGCCACCGCCCGGGTCCTGCGCGCCGCCTGCCAGGCCACCGGCTGCACCACCGACCCGGCCGTCGACCTCGCCACGACCGTGCGCACGTACGGCAACGGGGCGCGGATCCTGGACGCCCTCACCAGCTACGAGTTCGCCGACCCGGACTACGGCGGGGTGGCCGGGTACCTGCACGAGGCCGCGGCCGGGAAGCCCGAGAAGCTCCAGGCCTTCCTCGACCAGGTCCACAAGGACGACGCCGCCCCCGCCGAGGCGCTCAGTCAGGGCCTGCACGCGGCCACGCTGTGCGCGGACGGCGTCTACCCGTGGGGCACCGCGGACACCCCGGTCGAGGGCCGGGCGGCCGCGCTGGCGCAGACCCGCGACGACCTGGCCGACGACCCCGAGCAGACCTGGCCGTACGACGCGGCGACCGCGACCGGGCTCGGCAGCCTGCTGGTCTGCCAGGACTGGCCGCGGATGCCGGTGCCGCCCGCCCCGCCGGAGCACCGCAAGCTGCCCAACGTGCCGGTGCTGCTGCTCGGCGGGGACCGGGACCTGTCCACTCCGAACGAGTGGCTGTACCAGGAGGCGGAGTCCGCTCACGACCCGACGATCGTGATCGTTCCCGGGGCGGCGCACTCGGTGCAGAACCGGGCGGCCGATCCGGCCGGGCGGCAGGCGGTCATCGACTTCCTGCTCAAGTAGTCCGACTTCCCGCTCGTCGAGAGCGGGGGCCGATCGGGCCGCCACCCGTTCCGTACAGGGGTCGGAACGGGTGGCGGCCGGTTCACCGGGGGGCCGGGGTGGCCGCGCCCCAGCCGTCGTCGGGGAGCGTGCGGTCCGGCTCGGGGCAGTCCGGGTGGTCGTAGCCCCAGAGGCCCACCTTGTGCAACACCCAGTCGGTGAGCGGCGGTTGGTCGAGGTCGATGCGGTCGACCAGGACGAGGCCGACCCGCACCTCCGGGGCCGGGGCCACCTCCAGGGTGCGCTGGCCGGGGATGTTCTCGTACGTCACCGTCTCCCAGGCGCAGCCGGCGGCGGTCAGCGCGGCGGTCAGCCCGGACTCGCTCACCCGGGTGTCGTAGGTGGCGAACTCCTCGCCCGGCTCCGGGAGTTCGAGCTCGCCGTGCCAGGTCGGCAGGGAGAGCGAACGGAGCCGGCGGCAGCGGCAGAACACCGTCCAGACGTCGCCCCAGCCGAAGGCGTGCGGCCAGCGTGACTCCTTGTGGACGCGCCCGCAGTCGTACGGATCGCCGAAGCGGGTGGCGAGTTCGGGCAGCGAGGCGTCGTAGTGCAGCTCGCCGAGGCGGCCGGTGCCGGCGAGCTCGGTGAGCCGGCGCAGGAAGGTGTCGGCTACAGGCACGCGCGCACCGCCTCGATCAGCCGGTTGGCCCGGGCGTCGCCGTGGCCGATCATCCGGTTCGCGACGTAGGCGAAGCCGACGCCGAACTCGTCGTCGCCGAAGGCGAACTGGCCGCCGGCGCCGTCGTTGCCGAAACTGCGGGGGCCGAGCAGCGGGCGGAACGCGGGGGAGTCCAGCAGGAAGCCGGAGCCCCAGCGGGCGCCCAGGTCGAAGCCCAGGTAGCCGGCGCCGGAGGAGAGTTCGCGGGTCGCGTCGGCGATGGTGGCGGGCGAGAGCAGCGGCGCGCCGCCGTCCAAGCCGGTCGCGGCGGCCGCGTACAGGCCGGCCAGGCCGCCGGCGGAGGCGACGGCGCCCGCGCCCGGCAGCTCGATCGCGTGCAGGGCCGGGTCGTTCCAGCCGTGCGGGACGTCCAGGCCGGGGAAGGCCAGGGCGCCGTTCATCGTCACGATCCTGGTCAGCAGGTGCTCCGGGCCGGGCATCGGGCGGCGGCCCTCGGCCTCCACCAGGCGGGCCACGTGCGGGAGTTCGTGGTGCGGCAGGCCGAGGTAGACCGGCAGGTCGGGGAGCTCCGCGCGCAGGAAGGCGCCCGGCGTCCGGCCGGTGATCCGGCGGATCACCTCGCCGACCGCGAAGCCGAGCACGTGGCCGTGGTACTCGTAGGTGCTGTCCGGCTCCCACAGCGGCGGCTGGTCCTCGATCGCGCGGACCACCGGCTCCCAGGCGGCGATCTGCTCGAAGGTGAGCGCCGCGTCCAGGGCGGGGATGCCGGCGCGGTGGCCGAGGATCATCCGGGTGGTGACCGCCTGCTTGCCGTGCCGGGCGAACGCGGGCCAGTAGCGGGCGACCGGGGCGTCCAGGTCGAGCCGGCCGCGCTCGGCGAGCAGGTGGGCGGCGATGCCCACCGCGCCCTTGGCGCAGGAGAACACCGGGACGAGCGTGTCCCGCACCCACGGCCGCCCGGTGCGCTCGTCGGCGGTGCCGCCCCACAGTTCGACCACTTTGCGGCCGTCGACGAACACCGTGACGGCCGCGCCGAGTTCGGGGAACTCCGCGAAGTTGCGGCTGAAGACGTCGGCGACGGCGCCGTACCGTTCGTCCACCCAGCCCTGGTAGTCCTGCATCGTGTACCGCCCCGTTCTGCTCGCATGTCATGGCGCCTGACAGTGCGCGCGACATGCCGTGTGGTGTCTGTCAAGATCAACGACCGGACCACGCTACGGGGTCGGGACACCTCTGACGACGGGTTTTCCCCGAACTGGGGCGGGTGGGGCGACTGTGGCGGGGTGCGCCCACGATGTGAGAGGAGCAAGGGGTGGACCTGGCGGAGTTGACGGCGCGATGGGACCGGCGATGGCCGGGCAGTCTGCCGGTCGGACACGAGATCGACGCGGGCGAGCGGGACGTCTGGGTGCGCTTCCACAGCCTCCCGGAGTCCAAGCGCTACGCCGAGGACGAGCGCGAGTACGGGATCCTGCTGGAGCGCCACAACACCGTGCTGGACGAGCTGTTCGCGGGAGCGGAGGTGTACGTCCTCACCTCGTGCTGGACGGACGCGCCCGGCGCCCCCGCCGGGCGCCCCGGCGCGCACTGGCGGAGCTGGCTGCAGACGGACGACCCCGACCCGGAGTTCCGCACCTACTGCCACGTCTTCCTGGAGCGGCGGCCGTGGCGGCGCGGCTGCCTGGACGGGCTGCTGCGCCGGTGCGCCGACTACCAGGAGGCCGGGGTGATCGTCACGGACACCGGCCTGCGGCGGCTCTACCACCCGTACGACGGCGGGGCGGACGTCTTCCTCACGTCGAGCGGGGAACGGGACCGGCTGCGGGCGCGGCACGCCGACTGGCTGTCCCGCCACCCGAGCGGGCGCTGAGGGCTTCAGCCGAGGACGGGCTCGGCCTCCTGGCTCGGCCAGTGGAGCGCGGTCTGCTCGGTCCGCTGATCCGATGAGCGGTTACTCTCCGTGCCCGCCCTGATCGGTGGGGCGGGTGGGAGCGACAGCGTCGCGCAATCTGGAGTGCGCCGAAACCATGGGGCGCGTACGTAGAGGCGCGCGCCCCATCCCGCGCCGGTACGGCGAGGCGGCGGCTCCCAGCGCCGTGCCGATGCCGACGAAGGCCGCCACTCCGGCCGGGAGGATCCAGCCGGTGATGCGGGCGTCCTCGGAACCGGTGCCGAGCGTGCCCAGCAGCGCGGTCAGCAGGCCGTACGGGATCAGCAGCGTGCCCGCCCAGGCAGGGGCGAGCAACAGCAGCCGGGGCAGCCGGCGTTGGGGCAGGTGCCGGGCGACGACGAAGGCCAGCGCGACGCCCGTGAGCGCGAGGACGGCGGTGAAGTCGACGCCGTGGTGCTCCAGCCAGATCAGGGGCGCGGGCCCGCCGTTGCGCCGGAACTCGTCCGCGAGCGAGAAGCCGTCCGCGAGCCCGGCCCGGCCGCCCGCCGCCCAGTACGTCTTCAGCGCGATGTACGGCAGGGCGAGGCTGCCGGCCAGGGTGACGGTGCGCAACTGGCGTCGGGTCATGGGCGGTTCCTTCGTTCGGTGGTGCTCCCACGGTGTCGCGAGGGCGCAGGAACGGGCGTCCTGCGCGCGGACGGGGACGGGCGCCGGCGTCCCTCCGGGCGGGGAGGGGCGCGCGGCCCGCGACCTCCCTCACACGGGGGAGCCGTGTGCCGGGACCCGGCGGTGGGCAGGATCGTTCGGGTAAGCAGTGTGTGGTGTTGATCATTGCGGGTTGACGAGAGGTCGGAGGGGGGCTGAATCATGGCGAAGCGCCGCAAGAAGCACGAACCGCGCGCGATCGCGGCCCCTTTCAACGTTCCGGTGAAGGAGAGCAGGCGCGCCGAGCGGAAGAAGGCCCTCACGGCGGTGTGTGCGTGCTGCTCACCGGGACGCAGTGGCGGCAGCGATGGAATGCGGAGCGGCTGTTCCTGACGGCTGACGGGGAGTCCGGCGCGCCGTGCGGCAACGACATCTCGAAGACCGTTTGCGAGGTCACCGGACCACCTGTCCGGATTCAGGCGGGCCGGCCGGCAGCGGCCGCCACCGCTAGGAACGGTACCGAGCTCAACCGAACCGAGGAGGCCCGAGTTGGCCGCAGTTCACGAATCAGTGCTCGACGCGATCGGTGGGACGCCGCTGTTCCGCCTCGCCCGTCTCGGTGCCGGGATCGCCGCGCCGATCTACGCCAAGGCCGAGTTCTTCAACGTCGGCGGCAGCGTCAAGGACCGCGCGGCGCTGTCCATGGTGCTGGCGGCCGAGCGGGAGGGCCTGCTGAAGCCGGGCGGGACGATCGTCGAGGCGACCTCCGGCAACACCGGCATCGGGCTGACCATCGTCGGCCGGCAGCGCGGGTACCGGGTGATCGCCGGGGTGTCGGACAAGTCGGCGGCGGAGAAGTCGGACATCCTGCGGGCGTACGGGGCCGAGGTGGTGACCGCCACGACCTCCGTGCCGCAGGAGGATCCGAGCCACCTGTTCAACGTCGTCCGGCGGCTGGCGGCGGAGATCCCCGGCGCCTGGCTCGCCGACCAGTACGACAACCCGGCCAATCCCGACGCGCACCTGCGCACCACCGGCCCCGAGATCTGGGAGCAGACGGCCGGCCGGGTCACCCACTTCGTCGCGGGTGTCGGCACGGGCGGCAGCATCACCGGCACCGGCGAGTACCTGAAGCGGGTCAGCGGCGGTGCGGTGAGCGTGGTCGGGGCCGACCCGGAGTCCTCGATGTACGGCGGCGGCGACGGCAGCCCCTGGTACGTCGAGAGCATCGGGCACTTCCTGCACCCCGAGACCGTCGAGGACCGCTGGCCGAAGGCCTACCGGGCGGAGGCGGTGGACACCTTCGAGTGCATCCCGGACCGCGAGTCGCTGCTGACCGCGCGCCGGCTCGCCCGCGAGGAGGGCATCCTGGCCGGCCCGTCCTCCGGCACGGCGGTCGCGGCGGCGCTGCGGGTGGCCCGGCGGTTGGGGCCGGACGACCTGGTGGTGGTGCTGCTGCCGGACTCGGGGCGGTCCTACCTGTCCAAGGTGCACAGCGACGCGTGGATGCGGCAGTGGGGCTTCCTGGAGGACGCGGACGGCCTGCGGCCGCTGCTGGACGCCGCCGGCCTGCTGGTGGCGGTGACCGCGGACACCACCGTGGCCCGGACGCTGGAGGCGCTGCGCACCGCGCCGGGCGGGGTCGCGCCGGTGCTGCTGGCGCGGGGGGCGCGGCCGTACGGGGTCGCCGCGTCCGAGGTGGTCGGCACGGCGGAGCGGGAGGTGCTGGCGGCGGCGCTCGCGGACGGCTCGGCCAAGCCGGGGGACCCGGTGGGCGGGCTGCTCGGGCCGGCCCTGCCGGTGGTCGGGGTGGGGCAGCCGGTCGGCGAGGCGCGGGCGGCGCTGGGGGAGGCGCACCCGGCGGTCGCGGTGCTGGTGGACGGGCGGGTGGCCGGGGTGCTGCCGCGGGCGGCGCTGCTGGCGTAGCCGGACGGCCCGGGCCTTCTCGGCCCGGGCCCTGCCAGGTCGGGCGCTACTCCGCGATCGGTGCCAGGATGGCCAGGATCACCCGGTCCAGGGTGCGGTCGAAGGCCCGGTCCGGATCGGCCGGCGGGCCGGCGGTGGCGAACGCCTGGGCGAGGTGCGGGTACTGCCCGCTCATGGCCGCCTGGGTGAGGTAACCCACCATCTCCGCCTGCCACTTGGCGCCCGCGGCGGCGGTCTGCTCGTACTGGGCGAACTGGCACAGGAAGCCGTTGAACATCGCCATCGCCTCCATCCGCGCGCCGCCGGGCAGGCCGGAGGGGGCGGTGACGGCCAGGAAGTGGTCGGTGTAGCGCAGCGCGTTGGGCCCGATGCCGGGGCGGGAGAGCACCAGCCCGGGCAGCCAGGGGTGGCGGCGGAAGAGGCCGATCTGCTGGTGGGCGAGATCGGCGAGGTCGGCCCGGAGGTCGCCGCTGGGCTCCGGCGGGAACCGGTACTCGGCGGCGGCCGCGTCGAGCATCAGGTCGAGCAGGTGCTCCTTCTTCGGCACGTAGTTGTAGAGCGACATGGTGCCCGCGCCGAGCGCGGCCGCGACCCGGCGCATCGAGACGGCGTCCAGGCCCTCGGCGTCGGCGATCCCGACGGCGGCGGCGGCGATCGAGTCGCGGCTGTGGGCCGGGCGGGGGCCGCGGCCGGTGCGCTCGGGGCGCAGCCAGATCAGTTCGGGGGCCTCGGGTGGCGTCGGCCGCCCCGGCGGCGTGGGGCGGCCGGGCTGGTCCGGGCTCTCGGGACTGCTGGGGGGCTTGCTGGACGGCACTGGAAGATCACCTCGCGCTCCCATCTTAGATACGTACGGCGTACGTAGTACGATGCGTGGGCACGCACTTCTACGTACGCTGTACCTAGAGAAGGGGCAGAGCCATGTCCGTCACCACCCGACCCGCCGCCGTCTCGGCGGGCCCCGCCATCGAGATGGCGGGAGTGGGGAAACGCTTCGGCGCCACCGAGGCCCTGCGCGGCCTCGACCTCGTAGTCCCCGCTGGCGCCGTCTGCGGCCTGCTCGGCCCCAACGGCGCGGGCAAGACCACCGCCGTGCGCGTGCTCGCCACCCTGATCGCCCCCGACCAGGGCGTCGCCCGGGTCGCCGGACACGACGTCGTCCGCGAGGCCGAGGAGGTGCGGCGCGCCATCGGCCTGGCCGGCCAGTACGCCGCGCTCGACGAGGGCATCACCGGGCGCGACAACCTGCGCATCTTCGGCCGGCTGCACCGCCTCGGCGCCCGCGGGGCCCGCCGGCGCGCCGACGAGCTGCTGGAGCGCTTCGGCCTCGCCGAGGCCGGCGACCGGCTGGTGCGCACCTATTCCGGCGGCATGCGCCGCCGCCTCGACCTGATCGCCAGCCTGGTCACCAGCCCGCCGGTGCTCTTCCTCGACGAGCCCACCACCGGGCTCGACCCGCGCAGCCGCCAGGGGATCTGGGACACCGTCAAGGAGTTGGCGGACGGCGGTACCACCGTGCTGCTCACCACCCAGTACCTGGAGGAGGCCGACCGGCTCGCCGACGAGATCGTGGTCGTCGACCACGGCGCTGCGATCGCCACCGGCCCGCCCGCCCGGCTCAAGGCGGCGATCGGCAGCGAGGTCTCCGTCACGCTCGTCGATCCCGGCCAACTCCCGGCCGCCGCCGTGGTGGTGACGGCGTTGGGCGGCGGCGAGGCGCGGATCGACGTCGCCGAGCGGACGGTCACCGTGCTGACCGAGCCCGGCCGAGCCGTCCCGCTTCCCGTGCTGGTACGGGAGTTGGACGCCGCCGGGGTCGTCGCGGAGGACGTCGCCGTCCGGCCGCCCTCGCTGGACGACGTGTTCCTCGCGCTCACCGGGGAGGCGCGAGTGACACCCGAGCTGACCGTTCTGGAAGGGGAGGCCGCCTGATGGCCACGGCCGTGTACACCGCCTCGCGTCCGTCCGCCGGGGGGCGGATGGTCGCCGACACCTGGACGTCGATGCTCCGCGTCCTGCTCAACTACCGTCACTCGCCCGGACTGTTGGCCGCCTCGCTGGCCGTGCCGGTGGTCATGGTCGTGGTCTTCGGGTACGTCTTCGGCAGCGCCATGCAGGTGCCCGGCGGCGGGGACTACAAGGAGTTCCTGATGCCCGGCCTGTTCGCCATGGTCGCCACCAACGGCATCATGCCCACCATGGTCGGCGCCGCCCGCGACGTCGGGCGCGGCGTCACCGACCGGCTGCGCTCGATGCCGGTCTCGCGCGCCGGACTGCTGCTCGGCCAGACCCTGGCCGACCTGCTGGTCAGCCTCGTCGTGATGGTGCCGATGGTGCTGGTCGGGCTCGCCGCCGGCTGGCGCGCCCGGAACGGGCTCGCCGACACGGCGGAGGCGTTCGGGCTGCTGATGCTGTTCCGGTTCGTGATGACCTGGGTCGGCACGCTGCTCGGCCTGGCCGTGGGCAAGGAGGAGCAGGCCGGTCAACTCGCGGTGATGGTCTTCCCGTTGGCGATGATCACCAACGCGTACGTGCCCACCGGTGGGATGCCCGGCTGGCTGCGCGCCGTCGCCGACTGGAACCCGATCAGCGCCGTCGTCCAGGCCTGCCGGGAGCTGTTCGGCAACCCGTCCGCGCCCGGTACCGCCTGGCCGATGCAGCACGCCGCGCTCGTCACGCTGCTGTGGAGCGCCGCCCTGCTCGCGCTCTGCGGGCCGCTGGCCGTACGGAAGTTCGCCACGCACGGGCGGTGATCCACCCGATCCGCCGAATGTGCTGGACACCGGTGCCGGTGCGGCGGAGGGTGGGCGCCATGGAGTACACCCACCTCGGCCGCACCGGCCTGACCGTCTCCCGTCTCTGCCTCGGCACCATGAACTTCGGCCCGCACACCGAAGAGGCCGACGCCCACGCCATCATGGACACCGCCCACGAACGCGGCATCAACTTCTTCGACACCGCCAACATGTACGGCCGCGACAGCGAGGGCCGGCAGCGGGGGCGCACCGAGGAGATCATCGGCCGCTGGTTCGCCCGCGGCGGTGGCCGCCGCGAGCGAACCGTCCTCGCCACCAAGGCCTACGCCGACATGAGCGACTGGCCCAACGACGGCAGGCTCTCCGCCCTCGCCATCCGCAAGGCCGTCGAGGGCAGCCTGCGGCGGCTGCAGACCGACCACATCGACGTCTACCAGATGCACCACATCGACCGGGACACGCCCTGGGAGGAGATCTGGCAGGCGATGGAGGTCCTGGTCGCCCAGGGCAAGATCATCTACGTCGGGTCGTCCAACTTCGCCGGCTGGCACATCGCCCAGGCCCAGGAGGCCGCCCGCTCCCGGAACTTCCTCGGCCTGGTCAGCGAGCAGTCGCTGTACAACCTGCTCGACCGCACGGTCGAGCTGGAGGTCGTCCCGGCCGCCCGGCACTACGGCCTCGGCCTGATCCCGTGGTCCCCGCTGCGCAGCGGGCTGCTCGGCGGCATCCTGCGCAAGGAGCGCGAGGGCACCCGGGTGCGCGGCGCCATGGGCCACGCGAGCGAACTCCTGGCCAAGCACCGCGACCGGATCCAGGCCTACGAGGACTTCGCCGACGAACTCGGCGCCGACCCGGCCGAGCTGGCCCTCGCCTGGCTGCTCGGCCGCCCGGCCGTCACCGCCCCGATCGTCGGCCCGCGCACCCCGGCCCACCTGGACGCGGCCGTCCGGGCCCTGGACCTGACGCTCGACCAGAAGACCCTCGACCGCCTCGACGAGATCTTCCCTGGCCACCGGCCCGCCCCGGAGGACTACGCCTGGTGACACCCGCCGCCCGCCCCGGCCCCGCGCCCGGGGCGGGCGCGCTGTGGTAGCAAGGCGGGCATGGCGAGCATGGCGGGAGAGCGCGGGGAGCGCGGGGCGTACCACCACGGGGCGTTGCGGGAGGCGTTGGTGGCGGCGGCGTTCGAGGTGTTGGACGAGCAGGGGCAGGAGAAGGTGAGCGTCCGGGAGGTGGCGCGGCGGGCCGGGGTGTCGGCGGGGGCGCCGTTCCGGCACTTCGCCGACCGGCAGGCGCTGTTGACGGCGCTGGCGGACCGGGTGCTGGCGGACTTCGTGGACTGGCAGCAGGGGCAGGTGGCGGTCGCCGAGTCGGAGGGCCGGTCGATGCTGCGGGCGCTCGGCCTCGGGTGCGTCCGGTACGCGCTGCACCATCCGCGCCGGTTCGAGCTGGTGCGCTCGCGCATGTTCGCGGCCTCCCGGGAGCCCGAGCTGAGCGAGCAACTCGACGGCATCGACCAGGTGTTCACCCTCCTGATCCTGGCGGACCAGGAGGCCGGCCTGCTGCGCCCCGGCGATCCGGAGCGGCTCGCACTGGCCGGGCAGGCGCTGGTGTACGGGCTGGCGCAGATGATCGTGGACGGCTACCTGCCGGCCGAGAAGGCCGAGGAGCTGGCCGACCAGGTGCTCGACACCTTCGGTCAGGGGATCGCCAACCGGCGTGCGCCGTAGCCGAATTGTGCGTGCGGCATGCCTTGACCGGCCTGGTGCGCGCTGATGTAATCACCGATTACATGGAGCGTGGACCCGGGGAGGCCAGTCATGCCCTTGTTCGCCAAACCGCAACCCGGCTACACCACCGCCGCCGCGACCGGCGACACCGTGGTGCTGCTGATCGGGATGCGGATCAACCGGTTCTGGGCCGTGCACCACTGGGGCCCGGTGATGTTCGCGATGTTCCGGATGCTCTACGAGCTGCGCCGCAGCCCCGAGCGCGGCCTGCGCGGCCGCATCCTGCTCACCGCCTCGCCGCGCACCTACTACGTCGTCCAGTACTGGGAGTCGAAGGAGGCGCTGTACCGCTACGCGAGCGCGCCGGACGGCTTCCACCACACCGTGTGGGGCATCGCCAACCGGATGGTGAAGGAAGGCAAGACGCACCGGCACGTCGGGCTCTGGCACGAGACGTACATCGTGCCGGAGGGCGGCTACGAGTCGATCTACTTCGACATGCCCGCCTTCGGCCTGGCCGGCGCCACCGGCATGATCCCGGTGGAGGAGCGCGGCCGGCACGCGGCGCAGCGACTGGCCTTCCGCTCGGGCCAGGAGTCGGGCGACGACGCCGGGAAGTCCGCGGTGAAGTCCGCGGTGAAGCCTGCCGTGAAGCCTGCGGTGAAGTCCGCCGGAAAGTCCGCCGGAAAGTCCGCCGAGAAGGCTGCCGAGAAGGCCTGAGCGCCGGGCGGGTGGCGCCAGGGAGTGTCGCGGGTCGTCCGGGTCCGCCCGGCGTGAGAGCGTCTGGGCATGGCGGACAGGGCTGGCGCACCGGTGGTGCACGAGGTGCCGTACCACGCGCAGTGGGAGTCGGCGGAGCTGGTGCGGGCGATCATCGACGGGCGGCTGGACGCGGCCGAGGACCCGCGCTGGGGCCAGTCCGGCGCCGCCACCCCGGAGGAGTACGCCTGGTGGTCGTGGCGGCTGTGCGGGGTGGCCTGCCTGCGGATGGCGCTGGACCACTGGTGGGGCGTGGCCCCGCCGGCGCTGAGGCTGGCGGACGAGTGCGTGGCGGCGGGCGCGTACGTCCGGGACGGCGAGAGCCTGCGCGGACTGGTGCACACGCCGTTCGCCGGGTACGTCCGGGAGCGCTGGGGGCTGGCCGCGCAGGCCCGTGAGGCGGGCCCGGAGGAGGTGGCGGCCGAGGTGGCCGGCGGGCGGTTGGTGATGCTGTCGGTGCACCCGTCGATCCGGGAGCCGCGGGGGCCGGAGCCGGTGCGCCGGGGCGGCCACCTGGTGCTCGCGGTGGGCGTCACGGACGCGGCGCTGCTGATCCACAACCCGTCCGGTTTCGCGGAGGAGTCGCAGGAGTTCGCGCCGGTGCCGTGGCGCTCGTTCGGGCCGTTCTACGCCGGGCGGGCGATCGTCCTCGGCCCGCCCGGCGGTGCGGACTAGGCGTTCTCCGGCAGCCCGACCGGGTACCAGGGCAGGCTGCCCCGACAGAGCGCCGAGATCGGCTTCAACGCGGCGGCCAGCCGGTCGAGTTCGGCCCGCGGGTAGTTCTCCCAGACCCGGGCGGCGGCCAGGTCGGTGGCGGCCTCCAGGGCCTGGTGGCGGATCCGGCCGAGCTCGGTGACCGTCCCCTCCGCCGTCAGCCAGCCGCGCTCGACCAGGCGGCCGGCGGCGGCCTCCCACTCGGCGTCGGTCCAGCCGCGCACCGGCTGGACGTCCTCGCGCCGCATGTCCATCGCGCAGCGGACGACCAGCGCCTCGCAGCCGTCCAGCCCGGCCGCCACCAGGGCGGCCACGTGGCCGTCGCCGCGGTGCTCGCGCATCACGGTGGTGGCCTGCCAGAGCCGTTCGTACAGCCCGGTCGGCCGGGGGAGGGCGGCGTTGGCGGAGGCCAGCACCCGGCCGGCGCAGTCCAGCCGGGCCGCGGCCAGCTCCAGCGCGTCGGTGGCCCGCTCGACCTGCTCCCGGTCGACGTGCTCCAGCAGCCGGGCCAGCGCCTGCCCGGCGCCCTTGGAGCGGGCGGCCAGCGCCTCCTGCGGGCTCGCCAGCGACCACACCGAGGGCAGCGCGCGCTCCACCATGGGCGGGGCGAAGCCGAAGAACGCGGCGATCACCGGCGGTGCGTCCACCGGGCCCAGCGGGGCCGAGCGGCCGGCGAAGTAGCCGCGCCAGAAGCCGCGCAGGCCGGCCTCCTCGAAGGCGCCGAGGCATTCGGGCTGGAAGTAGGTGACGGCGTGCACCGGCTCGAAGAGCCACCACAGTGCGCGGGCGGGGTGGACGAGATCGGCCATCGGGAGACCTTCCTCGGACGGGCTCCGGGCGGGCGCGGGGAGCGGGACTGGTCGGGGGGCGGCCGGGCGCTCGGCGGGGCCGCTCACGTGCTGATGACCCCGGTGGCGGGCGGGGTAATCCCGGAGGCGGGTGTGATGACGGTCACCCCCTGCCCGCCGCGGCTGCCGCCCGCCCGCGCGTCCCGTTACCGGGGCGCCGCCACCGGCGGCATCGCGAGCGGGTTGATCGGCATCTGCTCGCGGCAGAGCGCCGCGATCGGGGTCAACGCGGCGGCCAGCCGGTCGAGTTCGCCGTCCGGCCGGCCCTCCCAGACCCGGCCGGCGGCCAGGTCGGTGGCGGCCTCCAGCGCTTGGTGGCGGATCAGGCCGAGCTCGGTGACCGTACCGGCGGCCGTCAGCCAGCCGCGTTCGACCAGCCGGCCGGCGGCGGCCGCCCACTCATCGTCCGTCCACCCGCGCAGCGGCTGCAGCACCTCGCGGCTGGCATCCAGCGCGCAGTGCAGCACCGGCGCCTCGCAGCCGTCCAGCCCGGCCGCGACCAGGGCGGCCACGTGGCCGTCGCCGCGGTGCTCGCGCAGCGCGGTCGCGGCCTGCCAGAGCCGTCCGTACAGCCCGGTGGGGCGGGGGAGGGCGGCGTTGGCGGCGGCCAGCACCCGGCCGGTGCAGTCCAGCCGGGCCACCGCCGCCTCCAGCGCGTCGGTCGCCGACTCGACCTGCTCGCGGTCGACGGGCTGCAGCAGCCGGGCCAGCGCGGCCGCCGCGCCCTCGGTCCGGGCGGCCAGCGCCCGCTCCGGGCCCGCGTGCGTCCACACCTCCGGCAGGGCCTGCTCGACCCTGGCCGGGGCGAAGCTGAAGAACGCGGCGATCACCGGCGGTGCGTCCACCGGGCCCAGCGGGGCCGCGCGGCCGGCGAAGTAGCCGCGCCAGGCGCCGTCCAGCCCGACCCCCTCGAACGCCGCCCGGCTCTCGGGCTGGAGGAAGGCGACGGCGTGCACCGGCTCGAAGAGCCGCCACAGTGCGCGGGCGGGGTGGACGGGAGCGGACATCGGGAGGCCTTCCTCGCAGGAGTGTGCGCGCCCGCTGGGGCGCTCACGTGCTGATGACCCCGGCCGCCGCAGCGGTAACCCCCGGGGCGGGTGTGATCGCGGTCACCTGCGTCCCACGGGGGCGTCGGCCGCCCGCACAGCGCGAGATGATGGGGCGAGGTGCCCGCCGCCGGGCGCCCGGGCCCGCCCAGGGCCCAGCCCTCGCAAGCCCTCGCACGAAGGTAGTCGGCCATGGCCCAGATCAACCCCAGCATCCTGTCCGCGGACTTCGCCCGGCTCGCCGAGGAGGCCGAGGCCGTCCGGGGTTCCGACTGGCTGCACGTGGACGTCATGGACAACCACTTCGTGCCCAACCTGACCCTCGGCGTCCCGATCGTCGAATCGCTCGCCCGCGCCACGAGCACCCCGCTCGACTGCCACCTGATGATCGAGGACCCGGACCGCTGGGCCCCGCAGTACGTCGAGGCCGGCGCCGGCTCGGTCACCTTCCACGTCGAGGCCGCCGCCGCGCCCGTCCGCCTGGCCCGGGAGATCCGCGCCAAGGGCGCCCGCGCCTCCATGGCGCTCAAGCCCGGCACCCCGATCGAGCCCTACGAGGACCTGCTCCCCGAGCTGGACATGCTGCTGATCATGACCGTCGAGCCCGGCTTCGGCGGCCAGGCCTTCCTGGACATCATGCTGCCGAAGATCCGCCGCACCCGGGAGCTGATCGCCAAGCACGACCTGGAGCTGTGGCTGCAGGTCGACGGCGGCGTCTCCGCGAGCACCATCGAGCGCTGCGCCGAGGCCGGCGCCGACGTCTTCGTGGCCGGCTCGGCCGTGTACGGCGCCGAGGACCCGGCCGAGGCCGTCCGCAAGCTGCGCGAGCTCGCCGACAAGGCCACCGCCGAGGCCTGGTGGGCCTGCGAGCACTGACACCCGGTGCCCGACGACGTCCGGACGGGCGGGCGCGGGTGGAGGAACGGCCCGCCCTGACGGATGATCGAGGCTGCACGCGCAGACACGCCCCCTCCCGCACGGTGGTGGAACCGCAATGAGCAACCTCGACCGCACGCCCGCCCCGACCGCCTGCGGCCGGGAGGCCGCCATCGGCCCCGTCCGCGATCTGCTGACGGGCCGTCAGGTCCAGCTCGGCGAGAGCACGGTGGTGCGCCGGCTGCTCCCCAACCTCGGCCGCCGGATGGTCGGCGCCTGGTGTTTCGTCGACCACTACGGCCCGGACGACATCGCCGACGAGCCCGGCATGCAGGTCCCGCCGCACCCGCACCTGGGCCTGCAGACGGTCAGCTGGCTTCACCAGGGCGAGGTGCTGCACCGGGACAGCCTCGGCAGCCTGCAGACCGTCCGGCCGTACGAGCTCGGCCTGATGACCTCCGGCCGGGCGATCTCGCACTCCGAGGAGTCGCCCCGCCCGCACGCCCGCTACCTGCACGGCGCCCAGCTGTGGGTCGCCCTGCCGGACGCCCACCGGCACACCGCCCCGGCCTTCGAGCACCACCCCGACCTGCCGGTGGTCACCGCGCCCGGCCTGCGCGGCACCGTCATCCTCGGCACCCTGGACACCGCCACCTCGCCCGGCACCGCCTACACCCCGCTGGTCGGCGCCGACCTGGCGCTCACCGAGGGCGCGGACCTGCGGCTGCCCGTCCTGCCCGACTTCGAGTACGCCGTGCTCGCGATGGCCGGCCGGATCGACGTGGACGGCGTCCCGGTGGAGCCCGGCTCGATGCTCTACCTCGGCTGCGGCCGCACCTCGCTCCCGCTGCGCGCCCACACCGACGGCGCCGTCCTGCTGCTCGGCGGGGTGCCCTTCGAGGAACGCCTCGTCATGTGGTGGAACTTCGTCGCCCGCACCGGCGAGGAGATCGCCGAGGCCCGGCGGGACTGGGAGCGCGGCGGCCGCTTCGGCGAGGTCCGCGGCTACGACGGCCCGCGCCTCGCCGCCCCGGAGCTGCCCGCCACCCCGCTGAAGGCCCGGGGGCGGGAGCGCTGACATGCGCATTGAGGGGCTTCCGAGTTGTCGTGGAGAGAGCCGTTTCGGCGCCGGAGGCGGTCGCGGGTTGTGCCGCAACCACTCGGTGGGCGGGCTGATCCGCGCGAGTGATCTTTCTAGGGTCTGACCTTGTGTGGACGGGTTTAGTAGGGCCGATGCTGACTGAATGCTGAATTTCCTGACTGTTCGTCGGACCGCTGATTTGTCTGTTCACGGCTCACCCAAAGGGCCAGACGAGGACCGCGCCTTCGGTCTCGCCGGGTTCGGGGGCGGCCAGAAACGCGGCGGTCGGGCCGGGATCAGGGGCCCCGCCGACCGCGATGCGCGCGGCGCCCTCTCACGCGGTGCCGGCGTTCGGGCGCAGCAGCAGCTGTAGCTCCGGCAGCTGCCCGGCGGCGTGCCGCAGCTCGTAGGAACGGACCTGGACCTGGTCGGCGACGTCGCGGCCGTCGATTTCCAGGCGCGCGGTCGGGCCAGTCGTCTGGATGCGGACATGCTGCGGCGCAGGTGGATTGGTGGTGGGGTCGTGATCCCGAGCATAGAAGCCGCGGCGTGCACCTCCGGGTCTGCTTGGCGAGCGCCCGCAGGGCATCAGCCTGACGTCCACCCGTGTCGTCACATGCTTGGATGGGTCCGGGAGCTGCGCGTTCTTCGACGCGGCGCCGTGGATGGCGTCGACCATGGTCTGCAGACCCAGCTCGCTGCACCCGGCGGCCAACTGCGCCCACGAGTACACCTTGTAGTCGTCGACGGCGCTGGAGACGCCGTCCGTGGCGGCGATGATCTCCGTGACGTCGGCGGCCGGCCAGGTGGCCGTGACCGCTTCGCCGCCCGGCGCGCGGGACGGCCCCAGCCACCCAGTAGCCTCTGGGCCTGTTGATCCAGCCCATCTGGGCGTCGCGCATGGCCCGGAGCAGGGCCCGGTGCTCCTCGGCGAAGCCGCTGCCGCCCGCCAGGCGCCGCCGGTACTCGGTGGCCTCGGGGCGGCTCGATGAGCGAGGCCAGCCCGGTGTCGGTGAGCACCGACACCAGGCCGCCGGGGCCGAGGACGGCAGCCTCCACCACCGTGCCGCGCAGCCGCACGGTCGACACCGTGGCGGCCGGCGAGGCGCCCGGCACGAGGGTGTGGTCGCGGGTGATGGCCGCGATGGTGTTGTGCAGGAGCTCGGTCAGCTCAGAGTCGTCGTCGTCCGAGAGACGGTCGACGATCAGCTCGCCGAGGGTGTCGGCGTACCAGCCGCCGCGGGGCTGCTCGTCGGACAGCGTGGAGAGCGCGACGGCCAGGCCGTCCGGGGTGGCGAAGATGCGGTCCTCACTGGGGCGCGTGCCCTGGCCGGGCAACTCGCTCGTTCGGATGAGGAAGTGGGGCATCGGGCCCGACACGAGGTTCCGTAGGTGGAGTGGCTGGTAAGCGGGACCGGTCAGAGGGTGCGGAGTGCGGAGGCGATGAGGGTGCGGGCGTCGTCGGCGTGAGCTTGTTGTTGCGCTGGTCAGGCAGGTCGCTCCACCAGCGACAATCCCGCCACACCCTTTCGGGCGGGCGACTTGATCAGGCAGACTGACGACGCATCGAAGCTCCGGTGGTACGAGGCGACTTGGGAAGGTCACCCCCGTCCGACCGGAGCTTCGATGCGTTTGTGACGGCCAGGCCCGCAATCCTCATATCGTCGCGTCCTGCGAGCTCACATGATCACCGCGACTTAGAAACGCCCCTGGCCCGGGACTGGAGCCGACTTCCCGGTCGGGCGGGCGTGAGCCGCGTTACGGCTGTTCACCCGGCCTACCAGGGTCCTGTCCTACGAGGTCAGCTCCGTACGGGGAGGACCCACTTCTGTGAGGCGCCGCCGTTGCAGTCCCAGAGTTCGAGGCGGGTGCCGTTGGTGGTGTTACCGAAGGGTATGTCGGCGCAGCGGCCGGAGTAGGGGTTGTAGAGGGTGCCGTCCGCCCTGGGCAGGAAGATCTGGTTGGGGCCGCTGTTGCAGGTCCAGAGCTCCAGCAGCGTCCCGTTGACGGTGCCGGACTGGGTGGCATCGAGGCAGCCTCCCAGGGTGCGCAGGGTGCCGTCCGGCTGGAAGGTCCACTGGGCGTTGGTGGGGTTGCAGTCCCACAGGTCGACCGCCGTGCCGGGTGCGGTCCTGGCACCGTTGACGTCGACGCACTTGCCGGTTTGGGCGGCGTAGGCGACGGGGCTGTTGGCACCGTAGGTGCTGAGGACGCCGATCGGGCCGGTGACCCAGGTGTAGTACGGGGCGGTGGTGGTGGAGTGGCCGGTCCAGATCTGGATGACGCCGTTGGGGGTCATGCCCCACAGGGTGGGTGATCCGGAGCCGGTGAGGTCGCCATCGGATCCGATGACCGGCCAGCGGGCGGCGGTGACGCCGGAGCCGGAGAGCTGGGTGTCGGTGGCGATCTTGGTGAGGGTGTTGTAAACGGTGCTGCTGCCGAAGTCGTCGGTGACGGTGATGGTTTTGATGGTGAAGGTGTAGCCGCGCAGTTCGCCGGTGCTCTGGTTGCGTGCCCACAGGCCGGGGTGTCCCTGGCTGGCCCAGTCTCCTGGGGAGATGAGGTCCCAGCCCTTCCAGCCGGTGGCTGCGAGCTTGGTCGGGGAGCCGAAGGTAGCGTCGAGGGTGGTCGGGTAGAACCAGAGGGCGCCGGTGCCGTCCGGGCTGGTCTCGACGGTGAACAGGCCGGTGCGGTTCTGGAATTTCCCGTTGGTGTCGAGGTTGCTGGTCTTGGGGTCGCCGCTGGCGGCGATCTGCAGGGTGGTGGACCAGTCGGTCGCGTTGTAGCCGGTGCAGTCGGAGCCGGTCAGGGTCGGGTCGCAGGCCGGCTTGGCCAGGGTGCTGTTGGCGTCGAAGACGCCCAGGACGGGGGTGTTACCCGGGTTCTTGTAGGAGTAGAGGTTCTTGTCGCCGTCCTTGTGGACGATGAGGTCGTCGACGTTCTTGCCTCCGGTAAGGCTGCCGCGGTGGGTGGTGCGGTAGTTCGCCCAGGAGTCGCCGCCGGGGGACTTGGCCTTGGGCGCCGCCAGCGTGGCCTTGGGCGCGCCTGCGGGGAAGTTGTAGACCCGCAGGTCACCGTTGGGATCGGCGGTGAGGATGTCGGGCAGGGCGTCGCCGGTGACGTCGCCGAACGTCGGGGCCGGGCTGTTTGGGTTCCACGGCACGTAGAAGGCGTACTGCGCGACGGGTGAGAGGTTGCCGGCGTTGTCCTCGGCCTGGACGTAGAGGACGTTGGTGCCCCAGCGTCCGGGGGTCACCGGGATCTGGCCGGTGGGCATGGCGCTGCCGCACTTCCAGGTGGCGTCGGCGAGTTGCGGGTCGAAGCTCCAGCGCAGGCAGGCCGTGCCGGAGGAGTAGCCGCCGCTGGGGGCCTGGTCGGTCGCGGTGAACGGGATGTTGCCGCTCTGTCCGGCGTAGAGCTGGGTGGTCTGGCCGTTGCCGGAGGGCGGGAACTGCTTGGTGGTGTCGGTGACGGTGGTGGGGAAGGTGACGGTCGGCGGGGTGAGGTCGACCTTGAAGTAGCAGGTCGGGGTGGCGGCGGACCACGTCATGCCTTGCACGGTGTCGGTGGCCATGATGCTGTAGCCGTAGGCGTGGCCGTCCTGGATCACGCTGCCGGGGACCTGGAAGGTCGTGACGCCGCCGTTGCCGACCAGGGGCGTGGTGCCCTTTGCGACGTCGGGGGCGCCGGGGAGGTTGAAGTCCCAGAGGTGGTCCCAGGTTGCTATCTGGCTCTGGACGGGGCTGGATGCGGTGGCGTTGAGGTAGACGGTGTTGTCCTGGTTGGAGCCGGCGCCGAGCCAGGCCCAGTTGTTGGCGTTGCCGTCGCCGCAGGCCTGGTAGGTCGCCGCGGGGCTGACCGTCTTGGGCGCCGGCCACACTCCCGGGTTGGTCGGGACGTTGGGGATCCGGTCGTAGGTGACGGACAGCGCGGGCTGGTAGGTGAAGCGCTTGAAGGCGTACTGGTTGCTCTCGTCGCCGTAGAGGCCGAAGGTCAGCTGGCCGTTGTTGACGTACTGCTTCATCGCGCCGGAGACGTCGAAGGAGAAGGGCACGTTGTCGTGGCACGGGTCCTTGCCCGAGCCGCCGACCCATGCGGTGGCGCCGATCTGACCGCCGATCTGTCCGGGCTGGTTGGACCAGGTCGTGCCGTTGGCGATGCCGCCGGTGACGAACAGGTTGAGCGGGTAGGTGTTGGTGCAGGACCAGTCGGCGGAGACGTACTCCTGCACGGTCATCGTCGCGGAGTTGATGACCGCCCCGCCCAGCGAGCTGATGTCGAACTGGTAGAAGGCGCGCTCGATGTCGGCGGGAGAGCAGCTGCCGCCGTTGGGGTAGGAGCCGCAGACGCCGACGCCCGGGTAGTCACTGTCGGAGGTGCCCTGGCGCAGCCAGTTGTTGGAGCCGTCGTGGGCGGACTGGACCCAGGTCCAGGCGTTGCCGGACAGGCTCCAGGGCAGCCAGTCGGGGTCGATGTAGTACGGGGCGGTGCCGTGCGCCAGGAGGTCCTGGTCGGGCGTCAGGTCGATGCCTGCAGTTCCCGCCTTGACCGGCATGGTGGCGACCTTGGAGCCCGCGCCGGGGCCCGCGTCCGATCCGGTGGCGGCGCCCTTGCCGGTGGCCGCAGGGACGTCGGTGCTGCTGCCGGTGCCCGCGGGGGTGTCGGCGAAGGTGGCCGCGACCGTGCGGGCGGTCGCGACATTCGCGGTCTTCGTGGCGGGTGCGGCGGGTGTGGCGGTGCTCGCAGGGGCCGGGGTGGTGCTGTCCCACATCTGCGGGGCGCGGGCGATCCAGCGGGGCTTGCCGTCCGCACCTGCGGCGGTGATGTTGCCGTGTGCGTCGCTGTTGACGGTGACGCCGTCCGTCGTGGTGTCGAAATGCAGGTTCTTCAGGACCGGGTTGGCCGCGGCGGCCTGGGTCTTGACGACGAGGACGGTGGTGAGGCCGCCGAGCTTGGTGGCAGTGACCTTGAGGTCGATGTCCGGGGCGACGGACGGGTAGAGCACGCTGTCGCCGCTGACGGTCGGCGCGGGCAGCGCGAACGGCGCCGACAGGGCGAGCTTCTTGCCGTCCGCACTCGTCATGGTGGCCAGCGGCCCCGAACCGCCCTTGGACAGCACCAGCTGCCCCGCCGCGGACTTCGGCGAGAACGTGCCGTCCGAATTCGCGGCGAGCGTGGCGTCCAGCGACTGCCAGGTGTCGCCGTGGCGGACGCGCTGCTGGTCCAGGTGACTGGTGAACGCGAGATGGCCCTCGGGGGTGGCCACGGTCTCGCTGAACTCGGTCGTGAGCGAGTCGACGGTGACGTTCTTTTGCGTGGCCTTGGCCTCCGCAATGGCCTTCTCTGCCGCGCCGGCCGGCGGCCGTACCTGCTGCTGCCTCGCGGTGGCGGCATCGATCTCGGCCTGCGACGGCACCACCGGAGCATCGACGGCGTGAGCAGTGAGCCCCGAGAGGCCAGTCGCGAGTACCAGGACAGCTGCTGCCGTCCCTGCCCTGAGTGGTGCACCGTTGAAGCGGCGCTTTCTGTTCAAAACGGGAATCTCCCCCCAAAACACGGGATGCCCTGAATAGGCACAGGTCAGGGGCACCGTAGGGGTGGAACGGGACATCGGCCACTGCAATTCGGCACCAAAGTTCCAGCTTGCAGTGAAATAGCCGATTCGTGACACCCCGTGAGAATGCTCACCCAACGATGCATCTTGGCTACTCGTCGTCAATACCCGCTAGCATCCATCGGTTCGGATACAGGACTTCGCTCCCAACTTCGGGGGGCGGAAAAAGATGGGGAACTAAAAGAGTGTCAGGTATGCAACGATCAAGCTTCGAGAGAATAAAAGGTAGGAGGGGAAGACTGCGCGGGCGGCTCGCGGCCGTCACCACGGCGGCCGTTCTAGGGTCGCTGGTGGCGCCGTTGCCGATCGCGGCAGCGGCGGACGGGCCGGACTACTCGCGCACGTGGTCCCCGCCCAACACCGCCCTGCCGAAGACCGCTTCGGTTGCGGGGAGAAACGCTGACCCGGTCGCAGCCCCGAAGCCGGAACACCCGGTGCCGCCGGCCTGGACGCCGCCGAAGAACCCGCAGCCGGTCCCCAGCGGCCACGCCCCGGTGAAGCTCGGCTCCGCACCCGAGGCGCACCCCCTGGGTGACGGCGAGAAGCCACAGGCCGGCGACGAAGCCAAGGCCTCCGGGCTTCCGGTGACGGTCGCGCCGCTGCCCGGCTCCTCGGCCGCCGGTCAGACGATCCAGGTCGAGGTCGCCGATGCCAAGACCTCGGCGAGCGCCGGGATCCCCGGCATCGCGGTCACCCTCACCCGCCCCGGCTCGGGCGACGACGCGCCCGTGCGCCTGGGCGTCGACGCTGCCGGCCTGGACGCCGCGTTCGGGGCGAACTGGGCTGCCCGGGCCCACCTGGTGGTCCTGCCGGACTGCGCGACGACGACGCCGCAGGCGCCCGACTGCCGCAAGCAGACGCCGGTCGAATCGCACTACGATCCGTCGACGAAGAAGCTCCTCGCCGACCTCCCGCTGAACGGGACTGGCACCGCCAAGACTCCGGCCGCCCCGGCGACCAAGACCTCCACCGACACCACCACCGGGGCGTCCCGCGCGGTGTACGCGGGCAGCACCACCACCTCGACCACGATCGGCGTGGTGTCGGGCGCGTCGAGCGGAGCCGGCACCTACGCGGCGACCCCGCTCGGCCCCTCCCAGTCCTGGACTGCTGGCGGCTCATCCGGCGCGTTCACATACGGCTACCCGGTGCAGGTGCCACCTGCGCTGGCCGGCTCGGCCCCGAAGGTGTCGCTGTCCTACGACTCGGCCTCGGTGGACGGGCGAACCTCGTCGACGAACGCCCAGGCCTCCTGGATCGGCGACGGCTGGGACTTCGGCACCGGTTTCGTCGAGCGGTCGTTCAAGCCCTGTGCGCAGGACGGGATCACCAACTCCGGTGACCAGTGCTGGGGCGGCGCGAACCTGACCATGTCCTTCGCCGGCCACTCCGGGCAGCTCGTGCCGGACGACGCCTCCTGCCAGTCCGGCGCGCCCGCCGCGATGGAGCAGGCGGCCTGCACCTGGCGGCTGAAGGACGACGACGGCACCAAGGTGCAGTTCCTGACCGGTGCGACCAACGGCACCTGGAACGGCTCCTACATCAAGGTCACCGACACAGACGGTACGGTCTCCTACTTCGGCCTGAACCACGTACCGGACGCCAACGGCAACCCGACCACGCTCGGCGCGGACAGCGGCTCGGCGTGGACCGTCCCGGTCTACTCCCCCAACAGCGGGGACCCGTGCTACGACCCGGCCAAGGGCCAGGGCTCGTGGTGCCAGAGCGCCTGGCGCTGGAACCTCGACTTCGTCGTCGACCCGCATGGCAACCTCACCACCTACACCTACACGCCCGAGACGAACTACTACTCCCGCGGCGGCGCCCAGAACAACGGCAACGGCACCAGCACCGCCTACACCCGCGCCGGCGAGCTCAGCTCGATCGGCTACGGGCAGCTGCTCTCGGACCAGTTGAGCAACATCGGCGGCTACAACCCGGCCGCGAAGGTCGTCTTCACCACCTCCGAACGGTGCGTGACCTCCACCGCGGCCTGTGACTCGTCCCAGCGCACCGCGGCCAACGCGGCGAACTGGCCGGACGTGCCGCTGGACCAGCAGTGCGACGCGACCAGCACCTGCACGGTCTACGGGCCGACGTACTGGACCACCAAGTGGCTGGCGTCCATCGCCACCCAGGTGAAGGTCAACGGCGCCTACCAGACCGTGGACTCGTACGCGCTCAACCACACGTTCATCAACGTGCAGAACGCCACCGAGAACACCCAGGTCCCCTGGCTCGCCTCCGTGCAGCGCACCGGCCAGGACCCCCAGGCCACCGGCGGCTCCATCACCATCCCGGCGGTGTCCTTCACCGCGCAGCTGCTGCCCAACCGCGTCGACGGCACCAACCTCGTGCCCGCGCCGCCGGCCTACAATCGGCCCCGCATCCAGCTGATCACCACCGAGACCGGCAGCACCATCGGTGTCAACTACGCCGCCGCCGCCTGCTCACGCGTCAACAACGTCATGCCGGCCTCCGCCGACAGCGACACCCTCTCCTGCTACAACGTCAAGTGGAACCCGCCCGGCTCCATCGCCGGCTCGACACCCGTCGACGACTGGTTCCTCAAGTACCCGGTCACCAGCGTCACCACGAACCCCGGCACGCCAGGGTCGGTTCCGGTCGTGACCAACTACAGCTACGGCAACGCCGCCTGGCACCGCAACACCTCCGCAGCCATCGACGACAAGGTCCGCACCTGGGACCAGTTCCGCGGCTACGCCTCCGTCACCGAGGTGTCCGGCAGCGGCAACGACGGGAAGCAGTCGAAGAAGTCGACGACCTTCTACCAGGGCATGGATGGCGACCTGCTGGCAAACGGCACCGCCCGCAGCGTCCAGGTCGCAGGTCCGCTCGGCGGCCAGGCAACGGACTCCGACTGGTTCTCGGGCCAGACCAGGGAGAGCGACACCTACACCAGTGCCGACCCGACCGGAACCATCACCGCTTACACGGTGAAGTCTTTCAGCGGAGGGCCGGTCACCACCGCCACCCACGGCCAGGGCAACAACCTGCCCGCACTCCTGGCCCAGTACGCGGCCACCACGACCGTGCGCACGGCCAAGTCGCTCAAGGCAGACGGAACCTGGCAGTCCACCAGCACCACTACCACCACTGACTCGTCGCACGGCAACCGCGTCAGCACCTCGCTCGACAGCACCGACGGCCTTCCGGACATCTGCACCCGCACCGGCTACGCCACCGGAACAGACCCCCAAGTCATGGAGCTGTCCTCCGAGTCGACAGCGGTCTCCGGCGCGAACGCCTGCACTGCGACTCCCACGGCGGCCAACACCGTCTCGTGGACACGGAGCCTGTACGACGGCCAGGCCTTCGGACAGACCGGAACAGCACACGACACGACCAGCGCACTGACCCTCGACCACTTCGACTCCACCGGAACGCCACAGTTCACCGCGGCCAACGCGACGTACGACGGCTACGGCCGCATTACGAGCGCGACCGACCCCAACGCCACCGACAGCACCCACCCGAACGGCGCGACGGTCACCACCGCCTACGCAGCGGCCGGCGCCGGTGAACTACCCAACCGCATCACCACCACCAGCCCCGCACCTGCCGGCGCCAGCGACGCGGCCACAGGCCGGGTCACCACCACCACCTACGACCCCGCACGTTCGCTGCCGTTGACGGTGACCGATCCCAACGGCCGCACGACCACCGAGGCCTACGACGCCCTCGGCCGGGCGACCAGCATGTGGCTCCCAGGCCAGGCCACCACGGCGAGCGCCAACAAGAGGTTCTCCTACACGCTCCCGGGCGTGGTCAACGGCAGCGCCGTACCACCGACGTCGACGTCATCCAGCCTGCTCACGGACGGCTCCTACGCCGTCAAGATCAACATCATGGACGGCGAAGGACGCGTCGTCCAGACCCAGTCGACACCGGCCCTGTCCGCCTACAAGGGCGGCCGGCTGATCACCGACACCGTCTACGACTCGCAAGGGCGTGTCACCAGGGCCAACAGCCTCTGGTACAACGGCGACGCCTCACCCAGCACCACACCGTTCCTCACCACCACGCAGAAGGTCCCGGCGCAGACCTATAACGTCTACGACGGCCTCGGCCGCCCGGTGACCACCCAGTTCGTCGCCTACGGCGTGGTCCAGTCCACGACCACCACCGCCTACCCCGGCGCCGACCGCACCGACGTCACGCCGCCCGCGGGAGCCACGCCGACCTCGACCGTCACCGACGCCCGCGGTCACAAGGCCCAGCTCTGGCAGTACAAGACCGCTACCGCCACCGGAAACCCGGCCGACGCGGACGTCACCAGCTACACCTACACGGCAGACGGCCACCTGGCCACGCAGAGGGACGCGGCGGGCAACACCTGGACCCGGGGCTACGACCTGCGAGGACGTGAGGTCACCGCAACCGACCCGGACACCGGGGCCAGCACCAAGGCCTACGACACCGCGGGCCGACTGGCCTCGGCCACCGACGCACGCAACCAGACCATCGCGTACACCTACGATCTGCTCGGCCGCGCAACGGGTACCTACTCCGGATCGGTCGCACCGGCCAACCAGCTGACCGGCTTCACCTACGACACCGTAGTCAAGGGCAAGCCCTCGACCTCGACCCGCTACGTCAACGGGGCCTCCGGCATCGCCTACACCAGCTCCGTGCTGGCGTACGACACCGCCTACCACCCCACCAAGACCACCACCACCATCCCCGGCACCGAGATCGGCCAGGGCACCACCCCCTTCACCTACACCTACCAGGCGCAATACGACCCGGTCACCGGCGCAGTCACCAAGGACAACCGCTCAGCGGTAGGCGACATCGCCGGCGAGACCGTCGCCTACACCTACGACATCTACGGCCCTCTGAGCACCTACGGCGGCGCCACCACCACCTACGACCTGTCCTCGGACTGGGACGCCTACGGCCGCAACATCCGCTCCACCGTGAACCCGTGGGGCACCCAGATCGTCGTCACCAACACCTACGACGAATCCACCGGCCACCAGCTGCAGCAGTTCGTCGACAAGCAGACCGCCGCCACCGGAGCCGTCCAGCAACTCACCTACACCTACAACCCCGCCGGGCAGCTCACCGCCGTCCGCAACATCCCGGACAACACCCCGGCGTCCACCGACCTGCAGTGCTTCGGCTACGACTACCTCGGCCGGCTCACCAACGCCTGGTCCGACAGCGGCACACTCACCCAGGCCGCCCAGCCCACGGTCGGAGGCATCGGCGCCTGCGCCAACACCACCCCCACCAGCGGCGCCCAGGCCCCGCTGAAGACCACGGTCGGCGGCCCCGCCGCGTATTGGCAGAGCTACGGCTACGACCTCACCGGCAACCGCACCCAGCTCGTCCAGCACGACCCCGCCGGTGACACCACCAAGGACACCACCACCAACCAGACCTTCCCGGCCACCGGGACCGTCAACACCCCGACCACCGCTGCCAACACCGGGGGTGGCACTGGTGGACCGCACGCCCTGACCGGCACCTCCACCACTACGCCAAGCGGCACCACCGCGAGCAGCGCCCAGTACGACGCGGCAGGCAACACCACCGCTGTCACCGACACCTCCGGGACCGCAACCCTGGCCTGGAACGGCGAGAACAAGCTCGCCTCCTACAGCAAGACAGGAACCGCCGGACCGACCACCTACCTCTACGACGCAGCAGGCAACCAGCTCATCCGCCGAGACCCGGGCAAGACCACCATCAGTCTCGGCGGCGACGAACTGATCTACGACGCGACCGCCAACAAAGTCACCGGCGTCCGCTACTACCAGATCCCCGGCGGCACCACCCTGGTCCGCCAGGGCGGCAAGTCGACCTACCAGATCGCCGACCACCACGGCACCGGCAACCTCGCCCTCGACGGCACCACACTGACCGAGACCCGGCGCCCGTCCGACCCGTTCGGCAACCCCCGCGGCACCCAGCCCACCACCTGGGCCGGCGACCACGGCTACGTCGGCGGCACCAAGGACGACGCCACCGGCCTCACCAACCTCGGCGCCCGCGAATACCAACCCACCACCGGCCGCTTCCTCAACCCCGACCCCATCATCGACCTCGCGTCCCCACAACAGTGGAACGCCTACGCCTACAGCAACAACAACCCCGTCAACCTCTCCGACCCCTCTGGCCTGCACTTCGAGGAGTGCGGCAACGGGATGTATGCATGCAGCGGAGGAATCACACCGACAGAGAAGGGCCGCGACTACGACCAGATCGTAGAAGAGAACAAAAAGGCGGAAAGCTTTGAGGCTTATTCCTCGCACGTCTATAAGACAACCGGGAAGACGATTCGCGAGGAATACTCAGCTCAATGCAGCAATGGCCGATGCACTCCCCATCATGACGGCGGCGAAGGAAATAATAAAGACTTCCTCGCCGGTGTCGGTGCGGCCATCATTTCCCCCGTGTCGGCCACGTTTGAATTCCTCTATCACAATAAGGCAATAGAAGGGGCGGATTACAAGAAGGATGCCCCCTCTATTGAGGACAAATACCTGGCCTGGGTTCAGCGGCACGGCGTCGACACGCAAACTGCAGAGTTTGACTCAGGAACGTACCTATTCGCCGCTTTTGGGGACGCCTACGTCGCCAAACCGGAAGGCCCCATTGGGTCGCCGTGTTTCAGCTTCCCTGCCGGAACCAAGGTCCTTCTCTCAGACGGATCCACGAAGCCGATCGACAAACTGACAGTCGGCGATCAAGTCTCCGCAACCAACCCCCAAACTGGCACCACCACCGGTGAAGACGTCACGCAGACCATCACCACCCCCGACGACAAGGACTTCACCGACCTCCAGCTCACTATTTCGGCCGCAATCAACCCTCAAGCTGAGGCTGGAAACCCCACCGGAGCGACCGCAGCCCTCACCTCGACCCAGCACCACCCCTATTGGGACATCACGACCAAGCGGTGGACGGATGCATCAGACCTCCGCGCCGGCGACCAGCTCCTGACGTCCCCGGGCAACACCGCCACCGTCGCATCAGTCCGCAACTACCACACCGACCCACGCCCCGCGTACAACCTCACCGTCGACCAGCTCCACACGTACTATGTACTGGCTGGGGAGACGCCGGTCCTCGTCCATAACTGCGGCGAGACGACGGTGTATCGAAAGCAGGACACGTCGATTCCGGCAACCCAGAGACTGTCCGTTGATGCAGATGGAAATGTCTCATATTCGGGATCTGGCGCCCTGTTCCTGAATATGACTGGAAAGATCGATCACTCGCTTGATTTTAAGGGTGATCAGCTGATCGCGTTTGATGTGCCAAGCTCCTATGCCAAGGGGATTACTGGAGCCGCACTTCCTCAGCGCATGCCTCCCGGCTGGGCGGGGACCAAGCGTGAATGGAACTTTGCTCGCAAGATGGCCCCGGATGGATCAGACGGTGCCGGCCTCGTGGGGCTACGTGATCACCATATCCCTGGACTGATGGATGCCATAATCCCAGGGTCGGGTCGAATTATTGGATAGGAGTGCATGATGAGTCGTTACGACCCCTCCTTCGAGGGGGAGCGCTTGAAGCTACGCCCCTCGGAGGATCCGATCAGCCTGCTCGGCCTGCTGGTTGTCACGCCTGGCACCGATTCTGCGAGATATGCAGAACGTCTTAGGAATGTGATCGGCGGGGCTGTCGAGGTCGTCAGGTCTATCGACTTCGAGCGTGATGACTTGCCGGTGGATTCGCTTCCGTCCTGGTTTCGCGAGCTTTCTAGTGCGGCCGGCGATGGCGCCCAAGGCGATCCAGTCGGGAGTGAAGGGAAGCGTAGGTATCTGGAAGCCAGGGAGGATCGCCCCTGGGATGCAGAGGAGTGGCTTTACTGCTTCGACCCGGATCTTCGGGCCTGGTCGTGGTGGGATGTCACCCTTGGCAGCCACGGATCCGTTTGCGTCTGGATCGACACGAAGGGTGAGGCTCACATTCCATGCGAGGAGCTTTTGTGGGCGATTTTTCTCGCAGGAGCAGGAGCTGTCGAGCCGCTAACGCTGGAAGCCTCCACAGTGTGGAGTAGTCAGCCGAGCATTGGCCTATGAAACAGGTCGGCTCATAGTTTGGGAGCCCCGTCGGATCGGTTTCCGGCGGGGCTCCCAAGGCGTCTGACGGCAGTAGTTGACGGCCACGTCAGTGGACGGGTTCTGAACAACCGGTGGACGGGACGGGCGAGCACTGTTACCTCACCTTCCGTGCCCAACAGCCCCGCCGCACCACTGTGACCGTCCATGTCGGGTTCCGCGACCACGAAGGGATGACGTTCTCCGGCGTGGCGGACCAAACCAAGCGCTAGTGCCGCATCAGGCAACGTTCGCCCTGGTGACGACTTCGCGTAGTCGTTCGTCGGCGGCGTGCTTGTTCCGCCAGATGATGTAGCGGCGGAT